>JAAZIH010000225.1 GCA_012800995.1 Chloroflexota bacterium | reverse complement strand
GCGTTTATGCGGGACATCCTGCGCGCGACCAGGGATGAGATTGATGGCAATCTTGCTGGTTTTTTAGGGTGATTTGCCTTTCTCAGGTGAGTAATTGATATTCTTTGTGCGCGGCAAGGATGCCACGCACCAGTAGGTAAACAAACCATCACATCCAAAGCCTTTTCACCGTAGAGTAAAACAAAAAACCGTGGACTTCTAACCACGGTTGAGCACTTAATTTATTTGCTCGCGGAGGCGTCTCGCCGACGCAATTAATTTGGCTTTTGAGCCAGCAGACGATATTCGTTCTCAGCTAAAACCCTGCCAATTTCCCAAACATCAACACCGCGTTCATCTGCCAAAGCCTTGAACCTCGAAACTTTTTCAGCAGGCACACCCATCAACAAGCCACCGCTGGTCTGTGGGTCAAAAATGGCCATGTGTTGGTTTTCAGTCAGTTCGGAGTCAAGAAAAACGTCCTTGCCAAAATACTTGTGGTTGTTAAACGCGCCACCGGGATAGGTAAAAGCCTCAATGCAAGCCCGCGCACAATCGTGGACCGGCAAATGGTCATACCAAAACTCCAGCCCGACGCCAGAAACCTTTGCCATTTCTGATGCATGCCCCATAAGTCCAAAGCCGGTAATATCGGTCACCGCCTGCAAGTCACAGGCTTCTGCCAGCTCTGCCGCGTCTTTGTTCAGGCGCATCATCCAATCGGTAATTGCTTGCAGAGCATCTGGACCTAACTTGCCACGTTTTAGGGCGGTCGTACTTACCCCAATGCCCAAAGGTTTGCTCAAAAACAGCGCGTCGCCTGCCTGCAAGCCCTTTTTGGTAAGGATATCCACAGGATCCACCAAACCTAAAACAGCTAAACCAAATTTAGGTTCGGGATCGGTTACGGTATGTCCGCCAGCAATGACCACGCCCGCCTCATCACACTTATCTGCCGCACCACGCATAATCTCGCGCAAAACTTCCACCGGTAAGTTCGCGGGCAAGGCGGCGATATTAAGCGCCAAAACAGGTTTAGCACCCATCGCATAGATATCGGAAATGCTGTTGGCAGCCGCGATGGCGCCATAGGCATAGGGGTCATCCACGACCGGTGTAAAGAAGTCGGTCGTTAAGACCACCGCGCTATGCTCGTTCAGTTTCCACACAGCGGCGTCATCAGGCATACTGAGACCAACCAGCAAGTCTGGGTAGTCTTCAGCAATAAATTTCGCTTTGATTGGCTGCAGAACCTGCGCCAGTGCTTCAGCACTTAGTTTTGAGGCTCAACCAGCAGTGCTTGACAGCGCGGTCAAGCGGATGTCTTGGGCATTTTTATCCATGGGAATTATTGTATCCGATTTATTTCATGTTGGGAACAATCCATCCCTTGCAAAATAATACAAAACCTATAACGCAAGAAAGCCTAAAAAGGGTGACTGTAGATGGGCGAGTAGCGATTACTTCGCTTCGCTACCTTAATAAAGCGACTACAGGTATAATGGAAGCGCTTCGGCAGCAGGTATTAATAGCCGAAACGAGTTGATACGTTTGATGTCTCGGGCGAGAAAAGCGTCCGATGGTTTTCATGCGTGTCTAAATGAATCAGGCAGTCTTTCGCCCTGTGTTACTGCCTTTCGGGCTCAAATTGGAGATCATAAATCAGATGTGAGCCTTCAAAATGCATGGCAGCGAGAGAATGTTATTCTGTCGGATTAATCTTTAAAAACAAACGCGTTAATCACCGCGATATAAAAAAAAATTAAGGAGATTAATCAATGAAACAAATTCGTGTGCTTCAATGGGGGTTGGGTGCAATGGGCAGTGGCATGGCCAAGCTCGCGCTCAAAAAATCAGGTCTCAAAATCGTTGCCGCTGTGGATGGCTACGAAGGTTATAACGGCAAAGACCTGGGTGAGGTTATCGGTGTGGAAAACACCGGCGTAATCGTCACCAACAAGCCCGAAACCGTCTTAGATAAAGAAAAAGTCGACGTTGTAGTCATCGCCACCACTTCGTGGACTGGAAAACAAATGCCGGATTTGCGCAAAATTCTCAAAGCGGGCATCAACTGTATTTCTATCGCCGAGGAAATGTCAACGCCGGAAGCGCAAAACCCCGAACTCGCCAAAGAGCTGGATGAACTCGCCAAAGCCAACGGGGTGAGCATCCTGGGTACTGGCGTGAACCCCGGCTACGTGCTTGATCTGATGGTCGTCATGCTGACCGGCGGTTGCCATGAGGTGGAACGCATTGAAGCTTCACGCGTCAATGACCTTAGCCCTTACGGGCCCACCGTCATGGAAACCCAGGGTGTGGGCACCAGCCCCGAAGCTTTCCGCGCTGGCGTTGAAGCCGGCACCATTGTTGGGCACGTCGGTTTTCCGGAATCCATTCGCATGATTAGCGATGCCATTGGATTGGGCGTTGACCGCATCGAAGAAATCCGCGAGCCTATCGTCAGCTCCGTGCGCCGCGAAACCCCGCATGTGGTCATTGAACCCGGCATGGTGGCTGGTTGCGCGCACATTGGCATCGGCTACCGTGGCGATAAAGAAGTTATCCGCCTCATCCACCCACAACAGGTCCATCCTCAGCTTGAGGGGCAGGACACTGGTGATTACATCAACATCTACGGTACGCCCGAAGTCCATATGGCGATTACCCCTGAATATGCTGGTGGCATCGCCACCCAGGGCATCGCCGTCAACATGATCCCCCACGTTTTCGCTGCTACACCTGGACTCAAACGCATGATTGACATGCCTACACCAGCAGCACTGATGGGCGAAACAGCTTATACCCGAAGGGTTTAAGCTATGGCAAAAATCGAAAAAGGAACCTGGGTTGAAATTGAGCGCGTTGTTTTGCAACCCGCGGAACGTGCTCAGAACTTACCCGAAGATACCAAGAAAACCCCATACCTCATGCGCTTAAGCGGTTTTTTGACTGCGGACGCTGAGATAGGTGATGAAGTAACTGTCAAATCGCTCATTGGGCGAAAGCATCAGGGCATGTTAAAGGTGGTCAATCCCAGCTATAACCACAGTTTTGGACCAACCATGGCTGAACTCTTAGATATCGGTATCGACGAAGAGGAGGCATAATGAGCGCGCGCGATAACAGCTACAGTGCCGTTATGGCACGCAGTAACGAAATCATGAAAGCCTCTGTGGGAATGGATTATGACGATTATATTTCCAGCCCAATTGCTTTTGACTACGAACGCATGATGCGTGATACCGGTTATAGCCATGAAGAGATTGTTAAAATTCAGGCTGAAACCAAGGTCGGCAACACACCCCTTTTTGAACTCAAACGCCTGACCGATGCGGTGCGGAAAATCTCCGAACCAGGCAAAGGCGCGCGAATTCTTTTGAAAGATGAAGCCGCGAACGCCTCAGGTAGTTTCAAAGCCCGCCGGGCAGCACTTTCGGTTTTTGAAGCCGCTAAAAAAGGTTTCAAAGGCGTTGTGGCTGCCACCAGTGGCAATTATGGCGCCGCAGTTGCTTCACAAGCCAACCAACGCGGCCTGAAGTGTATCGTCATTCAGGAAGTTTATGACTCACGTGGTGTTGGTCAACCTGAAATCATCGAAAAAGGACGTAAATGCGAAGCCTATGGCGCGGAAGTGATTAAACTGACCGTCGGACCGGAGCTTTTCTACATCCATTTGCTCACGCTTGAACAAACCGGCTTCTTCAACGCCAGTTTGTATACACCTTTCGGCATTCGTGGCGTGGAAACACTCGGCAGCGAAATTGTTGAGCAAGTACGCGCGCGATATGGCCAGGACCCTGACGCTGTTATCATCACCCAAGCGGGTGGGGGCAACCTGACCGGTACAGCGCGTGGTATCTTAGCCGCTGGCGCGACCGACACCCGCATTGTGGCTTGCTCAGTTGATTTGAGCGGCTTGCACATGGCGTCTGATACAGACTTCAACAAAAAATCGTTCACCACCGGGCACACCGGTTTCGGCGTACCCTTTGCCACCTGGCCGGATCGCGCTGACGTGCCCCGCAACGCGGCGCGCAGTTTGCGTTACATGGACGAATACCAGCTCGTGACCCAGGGCGAGGTCTTTTACGTGACCGAGTTGCTGACCAAACTGGAAGGTATCGAGCGTGGTCCTGCAGGAAACACCAGTCTGACCGCTGCCGTTGCCATGGCGCGCCAAATGGACCGCGATCAAATTGTCGTGGTGCAGGAAACCGAATATACCGGCGCTGGCAAACATCACAACAGCCAACTCAGTTTCGCGCGCGAAAATGGTATCAAGGTTTACGTTGGCGACCCCGCTGAAAACGTACCCGGCAAAACCATCGTTTTACCCGAACGGCTTGACCAGGTGCGGGGCAAAGCACAGGATATGGAAAGTCTCAGACATTCCTACCTGCGCAACGCTGCCAAACGCCTTCCCGTGGAAGCCTGGACTGACGAAGATATCGCCTTTTTGGCAGCTGATATCAAGAGCACACCCGATTGGGTGCGTGCCAATTTACCACAAGAAGAATAAAAGGAGACACAAATGACAGATGAACGTATCAAACAATTTGAAGTTCGTCACGAACGTTTGAAAACGCTTAGCGACGACGAGCTCAAAGCTCATTTTTGGGATTTGTGCTATCAAGTCGTTGATCCCATCATCGACCTGGCACGCACACACACATCGCCATCCATCGAGCGTTCTATTTTACTGAGAATGGGCATTAATAGTGCCAAATCGCATGGTATTGTGGATGCGATCCATCAGGCTGGCTTGCTTGGCAAAGGCGCGGGACATGTTTTGTTAAAGCTTAGCCAAAAACTTGACATCGACGTAAAAGCCGCTGGCGATGCTATTTTAGAAAACAAAGAAGTCCTTAATGGGCTGTTTGAGGAGGCATAATCATGACTAAGAAAATGCAACCTTTAGACCCTAACAAGAAATTAGACATTGAAGCGATTCTCGAGAATCTTGAAGACTATCGCCCACCCCGCAAAGGCTGGACCTGGCGTGTTGTGCCCGAAGAAGGCGTTGATATGGGACCTTTCCACTATCGCGATATGGCGGAACCCCTAAAACGCAGTATCGGCTTGCCCGCCTCGAAGTATTTCGATAACATCGATCCCCAACCCAAACCCGTCGTGACAACGGAAATCGCTTCTGGTCGATTTGAAGATGATATCCGTCGCATGCGCATGGGTGCCTGGCATGGTGCTGACCACTTGATGGTCATTCGCCACACAGGACAAAGCCATATTGATGGTTTGATGGAAGGCACCCCCGAAGGTGTGGGAGGTGTACCCATCACGCGCAAGCAAATTCGCGCCTCACGCAAGGCGATTGACCTGATTGAAGAAGAAGTCGGCCGTCCAATCAACTTCCACAGCTATGTTTCTGGTGTAGCTGGACCCGAAGTTGCTGTTCTCTTCGCGGAAGAAGGTATCAACGGCGCGCATCAGGACCCGCAATACAACGTTCTGTACCGCAATATCAATATGTACCGCTCTTTTGTGGACGCTGCTGAAGCGAAAAAGGTGATGTCTTCAGCTGGTATCTTCCAGATTGACGGCGCGCACAACGCCAACGCGACCGCGAAAGCTGGTTGGCTGGTGATGCCCGAATTGCTTGTGCAACATGGCATCAACTGTGCTTATAGTGTGCGCTCGGGAATGCCCAAAGACCTCATCGGTCTCAGCACCGTACCGCCTAACTCACCACCCGCGCCAAAGTTCTGGTATGACCTGCCCTACGCTGTGGCACTGCGCGAAATTTTCTCGGATTTCAAAATGCGCGCGCAACAAAACACGCGCTATATTGAAAGCTCCATCGAAGAAGCTATTCGCACGCATACCATCGATACCATCATTTCTATGCTCACCAGTGCTGACATCCAAAGCACGATTACGCCTGATGAAGGCCGCAACGTGCCCTGGCACTACAACAACATCCGTGGTGTTCAAACCGTGAAACAAACCTGGGCGGCGATGGACGGGCTGAATGAAATGATTCAAATCAAACGCGATGGTCCTCTTGGTGATATGGTACGCGATATCAAAGAACGCGCCGTGGCTTTCCTTGAGGAAATCCTTGAAGTTGGCGGTTACTTTGCCGCGGTTGAAAAAGGTTTCTTTGTCGATTCTGCGCAGTATCCTGAACGATCCGGCGACGGTATCGCTCGCCAGGGTGATGGTGGCGTGGCTGCGGGAAGCATTATCGAACGCGACCCTGACTATTTGGCACCCGTATGCGCTCACTTTGGGGATAACCACCTGCCTGATGGCATCACACATGCTTGTGACGCCATCGGTGGTTGCACGCTCTGTAATCCTGACCTGATTACCTATATCGACGAGTTTGACCCCGAAGACAACGTGCACAAACGCCTTGAGAAAACCTGGGACTACCGCAAAGGCAACCTGATTAGACCCGAAGTGGAATGGGCTGGCGATGGAACAGTTCTGGTAGAGATGATGATCCCCGAAAACGAGGATTACGCCCGCGAAGCTGGTTTGGAAATCGCGCGACGCATGGGCTTGGAAGATCCTCAAGTGATTAATTTGATGGTCTTGCACCCAGCGGAAGGCTGTTTCCTGGAAGTTAAGGGACAAGTGACCTTTGACATTGATCGCCGCGACCTGAAAATCCCAGAAAAAGTCGTTTTACTATCCGAAGAAGAAATTCGTGCTGCAGTGAAGAAGACCAATCTCACCGTTGTCGCTGGTACGGTTGGCGAGGACGAACATAGCGTTGGATTGCGAGAGATTTTGGACATCAAACATGGTGGAATCGAGACCTATGGTGTGAAATATCACTATTTGGGAACGTCTGTACCCATCGAGAAGATGGTGGATGCTGCCATTGAAACTGGCTCGCAAGCTATTTTAATTTCCACGATTATCAGCCACGGCGACGTGCACCGCATAAACATGCGCAAGCTTGACGAGCTTTGTCGCGAGAAAGGTATTCGCGATAAGGTCGTTTTAATTGCTGGCGGCACGCAAGTCAGTGCCGATATGGCAGCCGAAACAGGTATGGACGCCACATTTGGGCGCGGATGCAAGGGTATCAACGTGGTTGACGCCATTGTAAAAGTTCTCAAAGAACGTGGTGTCGTTTAGTCATAAATGGATATTCTAACGCTTGAGGTCGGCTCAACGATAACTAAGGCAAACGCTTTCGCGCTCTTGCCAGAAGGTCGTTTTGAGCATTTGGCGCAGGGTATTGCCGCGACATCTATAAGTAGTGGCGATGTTGGTATTGGTGTTGAATCAGCGTTGGCTGTTTTGAATGAAGCCTTGCCTCGGGCGTTGGAAGACCCTCAGTATTTTGTAAACAGTTCAGCCGCGGGCGGTCTGCGAATGACCGTCCACGGCTTGACCTTTAATATGACCGCTCGTGCGGCGCGTGAAGCCGCTCTGGGTGCTGGCGCGATTATCAAGCAAATCACCGCTGGTGCCTTGGATGAATACGATTTGGCGGAGATACAAGAAATTCAGCCCAATATCATTCTCCTGGCAGGTGGGGTGGACTACGGCGAAAAACGCATCGTTGTGCAAAATGCCAAGGCGATTGCTTCGCTGGGTCCCATCGCACCGGTTATTTATGCTGGAAATATCGCCATTCGCGCTCAAATTAAGGATATTTTCGAACGCACAGGTGTTGAACTGATGCTCGCTGAGAACGTTTTTCCGGCGGTTGATCAGCTCAATATCGAACCGGTACGTGTCATTATTCATGAACTTTTTAATAAGCATATCGTGCACGCGCCAGGAATGTCGCGTTTAGCTGAGTTGACCCAGGCGCCTGTATTGCCCACACCAGGCGCGGTGTTGCTGGCAGCAAAATTGTTCACGGAAGCCCTGGGCGACGTGCTTGTGATTGATGTGGGTGGTGCAACAACCGATGTGCATAGCGTGACCGAGGGAAGCCTGGAGTGGACTTCGCGGTTAACGGACCCTGAACCTGTCGCCAAGCGTACTGTTGAGGGCGATTTGGGCGTGTTTGTGAATGCCGCCAACATCCTTGCTCTGGCAAACGACCCAGAATGGGAAGCCGAAATGGAGCATCTTATGGCGATGCCTCAGACCGAGCAGGAGATGAACCTGACCCGTTGGCTCACCAAGCGCGCAGTCGAGACCGCCATACGCCGCCATGCCGGGCAGGTGAGCGACCTGTATACGCCTTCCGGAAAGATCAAGATTGTACGCGGTAAAGACCTGACCGCCGTACAATGGCTGGTGGGTACAGGTGGCGCGTTAACGCACCTCAGTGGTGGCGAGGAAATCTTACGGGGGATTTGCATGGGCGCGGGTCAACATTTATTACCCACGCCCGAGACTAAAGTTATTATTGACGGATCATATCGTTTTTCTGCGCTTGGCACCTTAGCGCATCATTATCCCGAGGAAGTCAAGGACTCTTTTGTGCATTGGGTAAGGCATTCTGATGTTAATTAAAAGCCCCACCCCCTTTAATCCCCCTTCAAAGGAGGGGGGGAACAACTATTCTCTCGTTTTATTCATAAATTTAAAGGTAGATAGAAATCATTCACATTGTTTATCATTAAGTTCAAGGAGAATATCAATATTAATTACAAAGCACTTTTTAAGGAGAAACCCATTCACCTCCTCCTGGGACTGCTTGCGTGCCGAGTGCTTTTCTCGGCTGGGGGATGTAAGGGGGTGGGTTGATCGGACAAAAGGCACCTGGGAGAGGAATACAAGGGGATGGATTGTTCGGACACGACACTATTCCAGAATAGCAACGGGATATAAGGAACTGTGTCTATGCCAGTAAAGAAGATGACTCAACTGGCAAGAAACCAGCGCAACAACGCTACACTTGAAGAAAGAAGATTGTGGAACCAGTTGCTAAGTACTTACCCGTTACGTTTTCATCGTCAAAAAGTCATTGGTCCATACATCGCTGATTTCTACTGCCATGAAGCAAAATTAGTGATTGAACTGGATGGTTCCCAACATTATCTGGATGAAAATATAGTTAAAGATGAGTTGCGAACACAGTATTTGAATTCACAGAGTATTCGAGTACTCCGGTTTACAAATCATGAGGTGTACAGACATTTTGATGCTGTCTGTGAAACAATAAATCAGGCAATTGAAGAGATTATTGGTCATGAATTGGATTGGGGAGAATGATGACAATTTGCGCACTCACTCATCTTGTTCAATCTGGTTTTTTTGTCATTGAGTTTGCCCCCCCCTTTAATCCCCCTCCAGAGGAGGGGGGGAATTGTTTAGACAAGCATTATCCTTACAGATATTACCTGCGTTATTCATTTTTAAGTTTAGAGGAATATTCGTGCAAATCGTGTTTACTCCTCTATAGAAGGAATGCTATTTCACAGAGTAAACTCTCATTAACTACCTCTTGGAAAGAAATTTTTTCCGCGGAACAACGTGCCTTCGCCCCCTCCATGGAGGGGGAATTAAAGGGGGTGGGTAATTCATACACAACATATATACAAAAACATGAACATGTCATGCCATTAATAAATAAAAGGAGTAAAGATGTTTGAAACAAGCCCCAGACTTGAAATCTATCTTGAACGTATAAAACAAAACGCTCAGAGTGTTGCCAAACTTTGCCATGAAAATGGCATTCAAATCGCTATGGTAGCCAAGGTTTTGCGCGGTAACCCGGAAGTCGCGCGGGTTTTCATTGAAGCCGGCGCTGATATGATTGCCGACTCGCGCGTACCCAACTTGCGTCTTGTTGGCGAGCATCTGCCAGGCATTCCGCGCCTTTTGTTGCGTATGCCCGCGCAAAAGCAAGCTGAAGACGTTGTAATGCACACCGAATATTCGCTTAATTCATCTCTGATGACCCTAAAAGCGCTATCCGATGCTGCGGTAAAACTGGGCAAGATCCACAAGCCCATCATTATGGTGGATGTTGGCGACTTGCGCGAAGGTGTTTGGCCGGATAATTTAGTCCCCCTTATCAAAGAAGCTGCTATGCTGCCTGGGCTTGACTTGGTTGGTTTGGGCGCGAACCTGGCATGTTACGGTGGGGTTATTCCCAGTGTGGAGAATATGCAAATCCTGATTGACGCGCGTGATGAAGCCCGGCGCGTTACAGGTTTAGAGCTTGGTTTACTCTCCGGTGGCAACAGCTCCGGTTTGCCCCTTTTGGCGAGTGGCAAGATGCCCAAAGAAATCAACCACTTTAGGGTGGGGGAGGCCATTGTGCTGGGGCGCAACGTGCTTGACCGCAGCCCATGGCAAGGCACTCGCCAGGATACGATTCAGGTTGTGGCAGAAATTATCGAGCTTTTGGAGAAACCTTCTGTGCCAATTGGCGATACCGGTCAAGACGCGTTTGGCAACGAACCCAAATTTGAAGACCGGGGTATTCGTAAGCGCGCCATTTTGAACCTCGGCAGACAGGATGTAGTCATCGAGGGTTTGGAACCCATTGATCCTGGCATTATCGTCCTGGGTGGTTCAAGCGACCATGCCATTTTGGACGTTAGCGACGCGCACACGCCACTAAAATTAGGAGATGAAGTCGCCTTTTATCCCGGCTATGGCGCCACATTGGCAGCCGCGACATCTGAATACGTAAAAAAAAGTCACTCTTTAATAAGAGCTTGGAAAGGAGAACAAATGGATCATAAACCCGAAAACGACGAAAAAGAATTTGACCCCAATTGGGCTAAAAATTTAATGGCCGAATTGAAACAGAGCTTTTCAGACGTCGGAGACTCTTTTGAAAAAGCCTGGAACGAAGGCAAAAATGACCCCAAGATTAAAAAGTTCGGCGAGGAAATGAAAAGCACTTTCAAGAAAATGGGTGAGGATATCGAGGAATTATTCAGCAGTAAACCCAAGGAGTAAGTAGCTTTTCCTCAGTTTCCTTTAAACGGCGAGCGGATTTTTTGCGCCGCCTCGCGTTTGCTCTCATCGCCACGTTTGTCGTAACGACGCGTGGTATCCGTGCTGGCGTGCCCGGCGATGGCTGATACTGTCAATACATCTACGTCCGCGCTGAGCATGTCGGTGATGGTCGTACGACGAATATCGTGCGGACTAAATGCCGCTATACCTGCTTGCTTTTGGCGATTTTGAAGAACCAAATAAATAGCTTGCGCGCTCAGGCGTTTAAGCGATGCCTTTCCACTTTTAGAAACACGTGTAAAAAGTGGACCTAATTGCTTTCCACGATGAACCAGCCAGGCTTCAATGGCGCTGACCACATCTTCCGAAATAAAAACTTCACGTTGTTTGGAGCCTTTGCCAATCAGACGCAGTTTGCCTTCGCGCGCGTCAAAATCAGCGAGATTGAGCGTGACCAACTCCTGGCGACGCATACCCGTGGCGTAGAGCACGCTAATGATGGTGGCATCGCGCGTGGCAAGAGCGGGATTCTTGGTTTGTGCCAGACATGCGCGCACAAGCGCTTCTAATTCGGATTGCTCCAATTTTCGCCCGCGGGGTATGCTTTCGTGGCGCAGGGAGCGCACAGAAACAGCGCGATAGTAGTCGTTGTGGTCCACAAACAGCTCCAGGCGATAGGCTTCGGCAAGAACCCGCCGCAAAGCGACCAAATGTTTGTTGACACTGGCTTTGGCGTAGCCAATTTCTAACATATGTGGGGGCAAACTGTTGCTATGTTCATAGCGCAAATTTTGCCACGGAAATTTTGTGGCATCATCAATTTCACCAGCCGAGAACATATAAGCCAAATTGTTGAGCGCGGTGCGTTGCGTTCGTGCACCTGATGCACTGAGCATCGCCAGATAGGCAGTGGTAGGGCAGGGGAGCTCTGGGTTGTGGATAAGCTCTTCGCCTGAAAGAGTGATGAGTTGCGCTTTTTTGCTCATAGTAAATACCTTAAGAGAATAATATTCTCATAAGGTATTATACATTAAGACTCACACGGACATCATGGACATTGGTCATTTACCATCTCATTGTGTTCTTCTACGCAAACAACATTTGTGACAATAGTATTTACCTTTTAATTTCAT
>JAAZIH010000038.1 GCA_012800995.1 Chloroflexota bacterium | reverse complement strand
TTTTTCCCAGGCTTCGCGAATTTTGCGGGTAATCAGGTTGGTGACCAAAAGATAATCGATGTCTTTTTCATAATTGCCAAAGGAAAGCACAACGTGGCGACCTTCCTGCAGATTGTTGATGATTTGGTCAAGCGCCTTTGAGGCGGGCTCTTTCACAAGATAACCACGATTCAATAAGGCTCTCAACTTGCGGTGCAAAGCCTCAGCCGAGCCTACATGCGCTCCGACCTCATTAGCCCAGGCTGCAACACTGTCTTCTGTGGGACGTTGTTTGCCGTCTTCGTCGGTGTAGACGGCTCCCTCGCCAGATTTCATATCCATGAAGGTACTAAACCAGTTTTCTCTATATCTGCTTTGAAGCGCGTCGAGCAAGATTCCGCTGGCATCGGTCAGGTTCAGGGTTTTAGCGAGCAATAAGACGTCATCAGGCGTGATGTCACTGTGGGCGATTTCTAAGGTGAAATCAGGTTGTCTACCGTGGAAACTGCTATCCGCGCCCAGACCGACCAGGCGAACTTTGCTGGAGAACTTCCCTTTCAAGCCTGGCACCGCGGCGCCGGTGTCGGAACTGGTAGAGTCGATGCCGTATTCATTGTGCATGTCAAAGATAAGCGTGGAAGCCTTATCGGCATGAATCAGTCCCGCCAAAATCATTCGTGCCAGGAAGGACTTGCCCGAACCTGTCGTGCCAAAAATCCCAGAACTGCGCTGAACGAACTTCTCGAGATCAAGGCAAACAGCGTGTCCCTGTTCGCGCGTTTCGCCAACGCGAAAGACGGTTTTGCTTTCCTTGCCAAAAATGTCTTCAATATCCCCTTTGTCTGCCAGTCGCACAGGGGTATGGTGGTCAGGGACGGTTTTGACAGGCATGGGCGTGGGTTCCTTGCTGAGCGATCTGCGCCATTGACTGTATTCAGGAGCGCCCGGTTCCGGTCCAATTTCGAGCATCAAGGCCGGCATGACTGCCAGATTGGTAAAGAGCGTTTGCTTGTTTAAGATGCTGGCGAGAGCGGGGTCAAAACGATGAATATTGAGCTGATTGGCATATTGCGGGTCGATCGCGCCCAGTTGCAGGTCGGTTACCAAACCATAAAAACGCCAATAACCACTGTCCATCACCACAAACGCGCCACTTTGCACGCTTTGAGCGGGCACGGTAAGGCGCACTTGCAGATTCGCCTCCAGTCCACCACCGGAGATGAAGCCAATCGGCTCGTTTTTGTTTGAACTTAGATTATCCGGGTTTTGTGTTGTCATCATTCACCTCATTCCATCGCCGAAAGGGCGTCCAGCACGGTGGTCAATCGCGGGTAATCTTCGCGCAGCAATATGACCAGTTGATCACAAGCTTGCGGATACCAATCGTGATTGCCAACTGTTTCGTGGGCATGGCGCGCTTTGGTCAAATGACTGACCAATATCTCTTCAACGGGCATTTCTTGCAATCGCAGGATGTGTCGCAGATAGGCATACTTGCCATGCCCGGTAAACTGGACGAGCTCGGTGTCATCGCATAAATAAAGCATGTCAAGGCTCAATGGTGGGCGGGGTGGGAGCTGATGGTACAGCTTTCCGTCCTGCGCGAAGCCAAGGGTGAGCACTTCAATTTCGACTGGCAGATTGCGATTGTGGCGGTTATCGGCGGCATATTCAGGTGGGATGCTCATGCCAGAAGCCAACTGCCGCACCAGCCCATCGTCGCTGATGCTAATGCGCGTGATGAGCCCGTAAACTTCACTTTGGTCTTGCAGGCGCACCTTCACCAAAGCGCCTAAAGCCGGTGTTTCAAGCTCTTTAACACGGCAACCGGCTACGAACTGGCGGTTGTCCGCGCGTAAAAGTTTGCCGATAGGGATGGTTTTTATTTCGTTCATGCTTACCTCTTGGGCAGTGATTTTAGACTTTGTTTGTGCGAAATTGTCCCGCGGGGCATTTGTTCAATATCCAATCGTGACATGAGCATTTCTTCAACTTCGTCATGTTCAGCCATCATGACCAGAGCCAGCTCGTGGGCGCGATGCAAAATGTATGGGTAAGGCATGGCGTCCAGCACCTGAGCGTCGCGATAAAGGCTGGCGTGGAGCAAATCGACTTTTGCCTTGTCTTCCGCCATCCAGGCAGGGAATTCAACCCGCGCTAACCATGGCTCGTGAGGGTCATTGCTGACATTTAACAAGAAGAAACATACATCCAGTCCGCTGGGTTTGCTTTCGCTTTTGGAAATGATATGAAAAATCGCGCTGCGTTCTCCAGGAGACAGGTGGTCTTGGAAGAGCGCCAAATCACTCACACCAACATGAGCCCGTTTTTTGGCTTCATAAGGCAGGTTGGGATCTTTGGAAAAGTGCGCGAAGAGATCAAGCATGCGGTTGATCATTTCAGCCCCGGGCTTATCGATATACCCGGCGTTGATGATGCCTCGGCTTTGCATATGCTTGTCGATCAGCCCACTTTGTTTTTGAATGATCTGTCGGCGTTCGCCACTGAACGTGGGTCCGGTAAAGACTTCCAGAGGGCCATCCGTGAGCGTGATAACGGGAAGCACACTTTCAACCGGGGCAGAATCGAGCAGGTATTGCCTTTCCAGAATATCCCGGTGCAGGGCGACTTCTTCTTCGCCAATCAAACTGCCATCACTGGTATAGAGTTCGTCCTGATCAAGCAGTTTGGTGAAAACATGTTGAACCGGCGTTTTTCCACTGCCATGTTCGACCTGAATCAAGCCCACATTAATCAGGCAAAACTGCAAGGCGCGATGTCGGCTGGGGTTGATTTGCGAGCCATCTGCCGCGATGAGGATGTGTTCTTTGGGACAAATCGGCAAAGGAAAACGGCCAAGGATGGGTTCATGGCTGGGCTTGGCGGTATAGAGGTTGGGCGCCTGTGCCATGGCGCGATCAACAGCCTGACAGACCTCGTCTTGTTTGCTTGCGGCTTCTTCGATTATTTTTGAGGCCGCGATCAGGTTTTGTCGCGCTTCTTCGCGTTTCTTTTGGGTCAGTTCCGCGAAACGATCCAGGTTTTGTTGAATGTGTGCGTAGTTGATGGGCATAGGCAGTCCAAATAATTTGAGCAATCTCAGTTCTTATATTCTATCATCAGAGACCTTGCTAAAGGCTGTAGAAACAGACTTGTTATGAATAAAAAAGGTAACAAGACAAAGTAATCGGAAGAAACTTACGTAGAAATGATTTTCAGAAAGTTAGCATAAATACGAATGCCAATCTCTTGGAAAACCATAATCAGTCAAATCAAAACCTTCCCTGTTTTTTTCAGCAGCTATTAGCTCTTGCATAAATGATTCCCAAATAATTCGGTCTGAAAGACTACTTATTACAAGAAATTGTGCAAAGAGCTTACTGTTCTGGGAAGGTTTCCACTTGAAAATCTTAGGAATTATTGGCCGAATCGAGAATTTTCGATGAAAAAGATAGCCATAATGAGCACAAATATTTCTTAATATACTCAAGACATGCAACCATTGTCCTAACAAGTAATCGTTTGTCTTATAAAAACCATTTGCAATGACTTTTTTGTCGCGTTCTAATAAATTTTTATACAATTTGGACAGCGTGTTGAAAGACAAGTACTCGATGGCAACCCATACAGGGAATTGGCCCCCATACTTCTGTTGATGGTGTATAACCACAGGATCTTGACGATTATGAGCGATTTCCTGGTTAAATTTTTGTAGAAATTCATTATATTTTCCATTATCTTTGAAATTACTGTTGTCATAAAGAGCACTGGAACCATAGGTGAGAGCCAGATAATATGAGATCCTGGTTCTTGTTTCAATCTCAATGGGTTCAAGTATCGATAAGATTTTGTTTCGTAACCACCTGTCATTTTTATACACAGAAATAATTTGGGAAAAGTGAACGCCATCTTTGAAGTGGTTTGGCGAATCCATAAATTTGTGAAAAAAAATGTTCAGTCGATAGTAATGGTTACATTCAAGAAATGTGTGCGCTTTTGTGAAATCATCAATTATCATGCCTCGAGCATGAAGCAAATCAAGTTGATCAGAGATGGATAACGACTTTTTCAAGCTCATGTATAAATTCTCCAAAAAATGACCCACCTCGGTGCGCATGCAAAGCAGAGGCGTGGTGGGTTCTGTTACCATAATTATACATATTATTAATGATTTCGCAAGCTGTCGAAAAGTAGTGAAAAATGCTTAGATGGCTGGTTAATCTGCATCCATTTATTCAAACAAATTATTGAGATGTAAAAGGAAGGTCTCAAGATAGTATGAATAGTCCCTTGGATTTGCCAAACAACGGAACAATTTGCCTCATTGATTCGTTCTTAGAACAGATTACAGTTTCTAGAGGAGAATGAAATGAAAAAGAACATTGGTATTAAACTTTTGCTTATTGTTTTGCTCGGCGCGGTTTTGATAAGCGCGTGCACGCTGACGACAAAAAATCAGGAACAAGCGAATAACATGAATATCAGAACCCTAAGCGTTAGTGGCAGTGGGCAGGTTACGCTCGTGCCCGATATCGCGCGCATCAACATCGGTGTGAATAGCAAGGCAGATTTGGTAACGACCGCTGTCAATAAAAACAACAAGCAAGCCCAGGCGATTACGGACGCGTTGCTCAAAAAAGGAGTCGATGCCAAAGATATTCAAACAGCGAACTT
>JAAZIH010000224.1 GCA_012800995.1 Chloroflexota bacterium | reverse complement strand
CCCGTAAACTCGCGCAGCAGCGAATTTGAAGGCACATATTCTGTTGAAGTCGGCAAGAACCACTCCAGGAACTTTAGCAGGCGTTTAGCCTCAATATGCTCACGGGTACCAAAGCGCACCTGTCTTAACAAAGGCTCAACCAATGGTTTGAGCGTTGTCAGCTCATATGCCAATGCAGAGTTAAACATAACATCCGCGTTTTCCTGGTAAGGGAAGATATGTTCCGATTCGCCCTTTCTGACTGACTCCCATCGTCCGATGGTTTGCTCGGCGGAATAACCGCGGTCGCGTGCATCACGCAAAATGCGTCTGAGCATACGTGTATCAGTCGTTGAAATCCGATTATGTCGGTCGAGGTTGAGTTGGGTCAGGCACGAAATATAGATTTTAAAGGTTTCATTCGCGCCAATTCCCTCCAACAAATCCGGATTCATACCATGGATGCCTTCCAGGATAATAATGTCATCCTTTTTCAATTGCGCCGTTTCACCATCCACACTCAAACCGCTTAAAAAATCGTAGCGGGGCAACTGCACTTTTTTACCAGTCAAGAGTGCCCGCAAATCTTTGTTCAAACGTTTAAGATCCAATGCGCGCAAGGATTCATAATCCTTCTCACCGTCTGGAGTGAGTGGCGTCTTCTCGCGGTCAATAAAAAAATTATCCATTTCAAGCGCAAAAGGCGTAATTCCTCTTGCCAAAAGTTGCACACTAAGGCGTTTAGAGAAAGTTGTTTTACCTGAGGACGATGGTCCCGCAATGAGTACCACACCCACATCTTCCAAACGTTCCTGAATCTGATCAGCGATATTTGAAATCTGCATCTCATGCAATGCTTCTGACACCAGAATGACCTCATCAATATGTCCTTGTTCGATAGCATCGTTCAAGGCACCTACCGAAGGGATACCCAGCTTTTTAAGCCATTCACCATAATCCTGGAATGACTTGAGTAATTTCGGATACTTGGTCATTGGCGAAAGTTCGTTGGGTTTATGTCGTCTTGGAAAATGCATTATAAAAGCCTCCCCAACCCATTCCAGCGCAAACCACCGGAGATAGCGTGTTGAAGGCACCATGTAGCCATGATGATAATCGCGCACATCACCCAAACTGTACAAAACCAGATCAGGCCGGTTGCGATATTTGAGCAAACGCACTTTATCGTCTTCGCCCGCTGCCTTGAAATAAGCAACCGCTTCTTCAAGAGGCACAGTATCACGCACAAAAGGCAGATCGGCATTTACTAATTCACGCATTGTAGCCTCGAGTGTCTCCATACTCTCTGGTCCAAAATCAGACAGATTTTCCACATGGCAATAATAACCACCCGAGGAAACAGAATGGTCAATGGTTAAAAACCCATTTGGGAAAAGACGCTTAAAAGCGACCTCGAGCAAAAAAGTCAGCGAGCGACGATAAATACGTGCGCCATCTTCATCAGCCATGCTAATAAAACTACCCCGTCCATCTCTTTCCATTTTATAGGTTAACTCGCGCAAAGAACCATCCAATATTGCGCCAACAATGATCGGTTCCCCTTCGACCTGGACCACCTGAGCAAACGATTCAAGTGTGCCATAACGTTGTCCTGTTATCACGCGGCCATCTTCCAAGGTCAGTTCAACCGTATTACGTGCTTTTTCGCTAAGATAATAGGCTTTTTCGGTCATAGAACCTCCAATAATTATTTTTTAAGATTAATAACAAAAACTTCAGCAGCACCAATCTCAGATCCAATTTTCCACTCATTCAGTTGACCATTCTCGCCAAAGCTAATATTTTCAAAAATTGAATCGCCCATCAAACTTTCAGTTAGGTAAACACCACTCAGAGGGCTTTCTTCCAGGCTCAGACTACAGCCCTTAATCGCTTCGTCTTTGAGATTGGCAATCGTCAATAATTGCTGATTTTCTTCTACGCGCAAAGCAACGTAGAGCGAACGGCAATCAGAACTTATTGGGAAATACGCTCCTTGTCGCATCGCTGATTGGCTGTTGCGCAGATTGATTAATTTCCGGTACCAATTCAAGAGCGAGTTTGGGTCTTTGTCTTGAGCTTCCACGTTATTCACAGTCCAACCATCGTTCAACTTTCGCCACGGGATGGTTCTTGAAAAGCCTCCATAGCTTTTATCAGACCATTGCATTGGTTTACGAATGTCCTCATCGGGTTTAGTTCCAGTCATTCCAATTTCTTCGCCATAATAGATGTAAGGCGTGCCCGGACCAGTAAGCAGCAAAAAGGCCGCTAATTTTTGCTTTGTGAGGTCTTCTTCGAGCACGCTTGCCAAACGATTTTGATCATGATTCGTCAAAAAGCTGGCAAAATCCCCATCAGGAAAAGCATCCAGAGCTTTTGTATATGCTTTTGTTGCCCGCCAGGCACTCGGTGAATAAACCGAGCCGACCAAATCCGTTGCCAAATCGAACATAAAGAATTGCTCCATGCCTTTTGTCGGCTGGTTGTAGCGTTTAATTAAGCCCGTATCAGCCCAAACCTCTCCAACGGTGTAGGTGCGACTGTTGCGTTTAAGATAATAATTGCGCCAATCCTGGAACCACTTAATGGTTTTTGGAGAGTCCTGCAAGATGTATCCTTCTTCAAACAAATATCGCGCGGCATCCACCCGAAAACCATCCACACCCAAATCAAGCCAGAATTTTGTCGCGTCATAAATCGCTTCGGTTACTTCGGGCGTATGATAGTTTAAGTCCGGCATTTCGCTCCAAAATGGCGCGTAATACCAAGCCTTGCCATCCTGATGCCAGGCTCCATCTTTTTGATACCAGGCATTTGAGCCCCAGGGTCCCGCGGTATTATTGGGACGCTTTTCCAACCACACATACCAATCGCGATATTCACTGTTAGGATCTTTGGAGCTCTCAAACCAGGGATGATCCGAGGATGTATGGTTAATTACAAAATCCATCACGACACGAATGCCTCGTTTATGACATTCTTTTATCAGATTATTGAAATCTTCCAAGGTGCCATAATCCGGATTCACAGCCTTATAGTCAGATACATCATAGCCATGATAACTTGGCGAGGGATTGATTGGCATCAGCCAAATACCACCAATTCCAAGATCATCGGTAGTGTTAGGGTCACCGTCATTAAGATAATCCAACATTTCAATAATGCCGTTAAAGTCGCCGATACCATCACCATTACTGTCTTTGAAAGAACGTACAAATATTTCATAAAATACAACGTCCTGCCACCAGTTCTTGGGTGGCTTTGGCTGACATGCGCTCAACAATCCGATAAGCAAGATAAAAACTGTTAACAACAATACATACTTTCGGGTTTTCTTCATAGCAGTAACTCCTGTGTGCTTTGGTTTTGATTCGTCCCTTTAACGGGAGCAACTAAAAATTCATAATCGTTGCCCGGACTATTCACATCTGAACCCACTTGCCAGGCTTGCATCAGATCTGGGTCCAGCGGTTTGAGAAGCGCCAGTTTTTCAACTTCAGTTTCAGCTTCCAACCAATTCCACATGCGGTCTTGGGTTAAAACAACGGGCAT
This sequence comes from Chloroflexota bacterium, assembly GCA_012800995.1. Classification (GTDB taxonomy): domain Bacteria; phylum Chloroflexota; class Anaerolineae; order Anaerolineales; family Anaerolineaceae; genus Mesolinea. The sequence goes on along the minus strand of JAAZIH010000224.1, from coordinate 473 downwards.
GCGCGGATGTATAGGCGCGACAACGCGATTAGCCTCGGTAGTAATAATAGTACATGTCGTCAATCCAGGAATGCCCGGTTCCGATGAGACACCTTTTGGCTCCCAATCGTCCCACAAGCCAGCAAACGCGAATGGCTCGCGTGATTTGAGCGTGAAATAATAAGGTATAGAACCCTTGCCTTTCTTGTTTTTCTGCCATTCATAAAAGCCATCCGCCAAAATGAGACAGCGTTTATTTTTGAAAGAGGCACGAAAAGATGGTTTCTCAGCAACACTCTCTGCGCGCGCGTTAATCATACGATTACCAATAGCAGGATCCTGTGCCCAAAAGGGAACAAGTCCCCAGCGCATATAGACGACATTTCGCGAGTCAGCAAAGGGTACCGTGGCGATGTATTGAGATGGTGCGATATTATAGCGCTTCTCCCATAGCTCAGGCATAGTGCCTAAATTCAGCTTCATCTGTAGCTGTT
>JAAZIH010000223.1 GCA_012800995.1 Chloroflexota bacterium | reverse complement strand
CCAATGCGGTTTGTTGAGCTTTGTGCCACCAATCCAGCTAAGATATTTGGTCTTTACCCACAAAAAGGAACGCTCAAAGTTGGCTCAGACGCTGATATCGCTATTTGGGACCCAAACAAGACAGTTAGCTATGGTCAGCGCATTGCCAAACACCGCACAGATCACAACCTCTATGAAGGGATGCAATTGCGTGGTTATCCAACACGTGTACTCCTGCGGGGTAAAACACTTGTGGATGCTGAAAACTGGTATGGACAACCAGGCGGTGGCAAGTTCCTTCATCGAAAGCTTTGCAGCTTCCTTTAAGTTAGAATTAAGCATCTATGGCATTTTTTATTGTTTTGGGGCTGCTCATCATCGCAGCCTTCATCATAGTCATCATCCAACGTAACAAAAGCCGGGTTGGCGCAGCATGGATTATTGCCTTAATTGCCTCCAGTTCTGCATGGTTGGTACTTTTTTTACTCAGGTTATTTTTACCCCTTTCTCTTGAACTTCTTCGCTGGTTACCTGCTGAGCTCTTCCAAGGCACATTAGGACTTAATCTGGATTACTTCAGCTGGCCATACGCAATTGCTGTCATGACACTTTGCGTTGCCAGCATCTCCACACAAACCACACTCATATCAATTAAAGAATCAACCCCAAAATGGCTTGCCTCGCTTATTCTCACCGCGCTCACCCTCATATCGCTTGCGAGCAGCAATGCTTTGACTTTAGCCATGACATGGTCGATTATTGATTTAACCGAGTTCTTTTACGAAATTCGCAGCTCAAGCCCTTACAGGAAACAAGGTCATTTAATGGGTGTTTTTGTTGTACGCATTCTAAGCACCTTCACGCTTGTTTTTGCCACATCGGTGGCATGGCAAGTTCAACCCAATTTTGATTTAAACCAAATCCCGTCATCCTCGGGTATTTTCTTCCTTCTCGCTGCCGGATTGCGATTAGGCGTACTACCCATTCATATCCCATTCATCGTAAGTGATGACGAAAGTCAGCAAACTGCTTTTGCATTCCGTCTCGCGCCTGTCGCCTCCGCACTTACATTAATCGCCCACCTGCCCAAAGATTTTCTAACCATCAACCCTACACTCTTTATCATTATCCAGGTTTTAAACCTAATCGCGATGCTTTACGCTTCTATGATGTGGGTCAGCAAAAAAACGGATATCGAGGCACAGCCTTATTGGATCGTCGCTTTGTCAGCTTTCGCATTGCAATGTGCCTTAAATGGAGAAGCAGCCAATAGCCGTGTGTGGGGCTTGGCATTATTGCTTAGTGGTGGCTTGTTGTTCGCCTTCAATCCTCCCATCCGCCGTATTCGTTTTATCCCTGCGTTGGGCTTGATTGGACTGGTCGGTTTGCCCTACACACTTCTTGCCTCGGGTTGGCAAAGTGTTTTGGGACAATATTTCAGCTTCATGAGTGTTATTGTTCTTATTAGTCATAGTTTGTTGGTCTTGGGCTATTTAAGATATGTTGTTGAAGCCAGTGGTGCAGTGACCGGACTTGAAAAGCACGCCCGTGTTACCTTTCCGCTCGGTTTAATTATTATCTTTCAGACGATTGTAATCCTTGGACTAATCGCGTGGCCCGGTGTGCTCACCCTTGGTGTTTGGTGGGCAGGATTAGTCAGCTTAGTCATCACCGGGTTGGTGATTTTAGTTCTAAAAATCATGGGCGTTCAAAACTTGCGTGCGGATTTACCAGCAAAATTACCTTATTATCGCATCATCGCGCCTGTCATCCGGTTTCTAAGCGCCTTTTTTAGTCTCAAATGGTTCTACAATGCTTTATCCTGGCTTTATAGAAGAGTTTTGCGATTCGAAAGCTTTGGCAGTCAAATTATTGAAGGAGATGGGGGAGTACTGTGGTCATTAGTCTTCCTGCTGATTATCTTCTTGATATTTGTTTCAAAGGCAGGTGGCTTGTGAGTAATTTTATCCTCACCACAGCCGTTATTCTTGGCTTAATTGCCGGGCACATCAACCTCATTCGTCGCAAGTGGTTACTTAATGTGTTCGGATTAGCCATCCAATATCTTTGTATTTTTATTGTTTTCCCGAAAACGGAAAGTTTTATTCCAGCGATTATCAAATTAATCGTTGGCTTAATGGCTACCCTCATCATCTATCTCACCATCCTTGGCACAGGAGCAGTGAAACACGAACGAATTAGCCTTAAATTATCCGCAGGCGAAGTGTTTCGTGGGCTTAGTGGACTTTTTCTCGTTTTATTAATTCTAATCGCGACACCCTGGTTACAATCAGAAGTTTTCCCACAAAGTTCCAGACCAGCCCTCATTTTAAGCATGGGATTGATGCTTTTAGGTTTGTTACAGCTTGGTTCTAAAGCCGAACCGTTTTACATTGTCATTGGTTTACTCACTTTTTTGTCCGGTTTTGAGCTGCTTTATGGCTCTCTCGAGTTTTCAAACTTGCTTGAAGCCCTCTTCGCAATGGTGAACTTATTGCTATCAATCGCGGGCGCTTACTTTAT
>JAAZIH010000222.1 GCA_012800995.1 Chloroflexota bacterium | reverse complement strand
ACCGAGCGCAACTCCAGCAGGTTTTCCCAGCGGTCTTGGCCTTCTTCGCTTTTATCGCGGATGTAGGGCTCGTAGCCTGTGTCCACCACGATGCGGTCAAAAAGCAAAATCAGGCTATTATGCTGAGCGGTTTCGCGCCAGTTAAGCAGCATCTTGCCAAAAACTGCCAGCTTGGCGCCTTCGCGACCCATCGCTGCCAGCAAATCCGCGCGTCCTTGTGCCAAATCAAGCAAGACTTCGCCCATGCTTAAGCCACTAACTGTCGCCTGGGCTTGCAGGCTTTCCAGTGTTTTTGCGCCAATGCCACGTGGGGGCAGGTTGATGCAGCGTCGCAGAGAGATTTCGTCCAGCGGGTTATGTACCAGGCGCATAAAAGCGAGCATATCCTTGATTTCGCGTCGCCCATAAAAGCGTTGCGCGCCTACCAGGCGGTAGTTGATGCCTTCGCGCCGAAAGGCTTCTTCAAAGAGGCGCGATTGGGCGTTGGTGCGGTACATGATGGCAAAATCACTCGGGTTTTGTCGCTTGGTGTATATGCCTTCTCGGATTGCCCGAACGACTGAATCGGCTTCATCGCGGTCGTCTTCAGCAACGATCATGGTAATTTTCTCGCCTTTGGATCGTACGGTTTCGAGTTGTTTGTGGGTGCGGTTTTTGTTGGGCTCGATAACCGCCATAGCGCTGTCCAAAATAGTTTGCGTGGAGCGGTAGTTTTGTTCAAGCAGATAGACTTTGGCGTTCTTGAAATCTCTTTTGAAGCGTTCAATGTTGCGATAGTCCGCCCCGCGCCAGCGGTAGATGCTTTGGTCTTCATCGCCGACAAGGTAAAGGTTCTGGTGAATGCTGGCAAGGTTTTTGATAATCATGTACTGCGCCATGTTGGTATCCTGAAATTCGTCTACCAAAATATGCTCAAACTTGTGCGAGTAAGTTTCGCGCACGATGGGATACTCGTCGAGCAGTTGCGTGGTGTAAACGAGCATATCGTCAAAATCCATGGCGTTGTTCTTGATAAGCCGTTCCTGATAGATGCGGTACAAGCGTTGGGTTTGTTCGTCGCGAAAGTCCTTGATGGGGTAGTTTTCGGGGCTAATCAGGTCGTTTTTGGCGCGCGAAATTTCGTTAAGATAGGACGCGGGCCGATACATCTTTTCGTCAAGATTGTTTTCCTTGATAATTTCTTTGAGAAGTGTGGTTTGGTCGTCCTGGTCAAAAATGACAAAATCGCGGGTGACGGGCAGAAGGTCGGCTTCTCGGCGCAGGATTTTGCCACAGACTGAGTGGAAGGTGCCCAGCCAAATGCCTTCGGCGTTGCTCCCGAGGATTTTGTTCACACGATCGCCCATCTCGCGCGCGGCTTTGTTGGTAAACGTGACCGCCAGGATGTTCCATGCCGGCACGTTCATCGCGCCAATCAAATAGGCGATGCGATAGGTAAGCACACGGGTTTTGCCCGAACCTGGGCCTGCAAGTACCATCGTTGGGCCGTCGGGCGCGGCGACCGCTCTTTGTTGTTGTTCGTTGAGAATCTTCAGTAAATCGTCCATGATGTCGCTCTAAAGCTTTATCATACCATCTTAGAAGACAAATATTTTCAAGGCTCCCATTGCCAAACCGGAAAGCACCAACACCCAGGGTGGGACTTTAAGGAAAATCAAAGCTACCAGACCGCCCAAGGCAAGCAGCGCGGTCCAAACATCCACCACACCGTTTTGTGCTAAAGTGATGCTGACCATCAGGATGAGCGCGACGGTGGCGACGTTCACCCCAGACAGGAAGGCGCTGGCAAGTTCACTCTCGCGCATTTTTTTGACGATAGGAGCGGTTAAGGCAACGATGACAAACGAAGGCAAAAAGACACCGGCAGTGGCGGCAAGTCCACCTTTTAATCCGTCAAAAAAGCTGCCATCGAGACCCGCGGCCAAAAAGCCAACGTAAGTGCTTGAAGCCAAAACAGGTCCAGGCGTGATTTGCCCAATAGCGATGGCATCGGTGAGTTGTTGCATGCTCAGCCAACCAAAGCGGTTGATGATATCATCTTGTATTAGTCCAAAAAGAACCATTGAAGAGCCAAACAATACTGTGCCTGTGCGCAAAAAGTAAAGGAAGATGTTCTTGACGGTGGGCAGATGCTTCTCGATGAGTTCAGCAATTGGCAAAATGAAGAGCATCATTGCAGGGGGCCCTTTTTTGGGAAAACCTTTTTGAATGAAGTGAACCAGAATCATCACCAAGCCCGCCCCGAGCAAGATGACAACTTCATCCACACCGAAAATCTTCGCGACAATTATCGCAATAAACAGTGGTATTTGCTTCCAGTTGGTGTAACTGCTTTTGGCAAGGCGAAAAGTTGAATCAAGAACGATGGCTAAAACCAAGGGGTTGAGGAAGTAAAACAGACCCACCATCTCAGGTAAAGCGCCATAGCGCATGTAAACCCATGCCAGAATCAAGGCTGAAATGATCGCTGGCAAGATAAAGCTGATACCCGCGACCAATAATCCCGGATAGCCCGCGTGCACATAGCCGACGTGGTAGCATGTTTCGCTGGCATTAGGCCCAGGGATGATGTTTGCCGCGCTGAGCAGGTCCAAAAAGTGTTGTGGGGTGACCCATTTGTGCTTGTGCACGTATTCGCGCTCCATCATTGCCACGTGCGCGGTGGGCGCGCCAAAACTGGTGGAGCCGATTTTGAGATTGACCAGCATCAAGTCCAGTAAGCGTTTTCGCAGAGGAATCTCGCTGGCTTTTACTTCTGTGTTTTCACCGGTACTCTGTTCATCAGGCAGGGTGATAGCTTCAGACCTAAGTTCTTTTTCAGACATGGATTTTAAACCTTCAATCTTGGAATATTGAGCAGGATATTTTCAAGGACAAGACGTGAATTAACGTTCGCGTTGATTTGTTCCAAGCCTTTTTCAAGGGCTTTGAGTATTACTTCAATTTGGGGCAGGCTAAGTTGGCTGGCAATGGTCTTCACAGTGTCACTCTGTGCGAGATTAACGATGGGTAAGTCCGCACCGCTGTGAGCGATCATCACATCGCGCCAAAAAGTGAGCCAAACCGATAGCAGCCCGGAAACATTTTCGCGTTGATTGCCCTTGCGTTTTGAAACGGTTTCGGCATACTGCAGCCGCGCGCGCTTCGTTTCCGGCAAGATCTCGTGCAGTTGGGAGAGCGTGTCATGGTATTCCTCAAGCATGTCCTGATTTTGGGCGAAGTGAATGGCTGTCCCCACACGCCCGCCAGCGAGATGGGCGATTTTTTTCGCTTCATTTACTTCTAATTCCAGCTTGTTTTGCAATACCTTAGCGGTGGCATCCACACTCATTGGGCGCAGGCGCAAAATGCCACAGCGTGAGGCGATGGTTTCTAAAAGGTTTTCGCGCGCGTCGGCGGTGAGGATGATGATTGCCCGCGCGGGAGGCTCTTCGAGCGATTTGAGCAGAGCGTTTGATGCCGCGACGGTCGCGTTTTGAAAATCGGGAATGATGACCACACGCCATTGGCTTTGATAAGGTGCCAGCGCCAGGCTCTGCTGCATCTGGCGGACCTGGTCAATTTTGATGTCACGCGCGTTTTCGATTGGGCGCAATATGGTGAGATCGGGCCAGGCTTCAGCTTCTATTTGCCGGCAGGCTTGGCACTTGTCGCAAAAGTCGTATTTGGCAGGTGGCTCCTGACAGTTGAGCGCTTTTACAAAAGCTTTGGCGAGTGTCAAACGCCCGACGCCTTCGGGTCCTGTGATGAGATAGGCGTGGCGGGTATTGCTGGGCTCACATTGCCGTTTGAAATAGTTCACAGCGCCATCATGGCCAAAGATGTTCCAGGTCATAAGGGAATTTTAGCACATCCGAGCTGTTAAAAGCATAAGCCTATGGTCTTCCTGACAATCTTTTTTTCCTGTTTATAAACTTAGCTTTTCTGAGCCCAGATTGTTCTAAGAAAGTGACAAAATACAAGTGCAGATACAAAGAAAATGTATTAAAATTCAGTTGATAAAAAACATGCAGAATAGGTTCCAGCTCACTTGCAGAAAGGATAGAAATGAAAAAAAGTATATTTAGTGTTGTTGTTTGTCTTGCCTTTTTGCTGACGAGTGTTCAGGTGAGTGTTGTTCAGGCACAAGCACCAGGTCCGGAAGGAGATTTCAATTACAGGCTCCAGAAAATCATCGGACAAAGACGTGATTTTGATTGGCCAGTTATGAATCCTGATGATTTACCTGAGGATTGGCATCATCCCCGTTTTGATGAAATTAGAGAAATTGTGCATATCCCTCCAACTGAAGAAAGTTTAAGGCTTACCCAGGAACAGGTGCAGGGTTTTAGCTGTAGTACTGTAACCGATGTGCCCCGGGTTGAGTGCGAAGCCTTGGTCGCGCTATATGAAAGCACCAATGGCGAGGACTGGACCGATCATAGCAATTGGTTGCAATCCACAACGGTTGATGACTGGTATGGGATTTACATTTCTGAAGGACATATTACTGAAATTGATTTACTTCAAAACAATTTATCGGGAGTGTTGCCTGCTGCGCTGGGCAATCTGGCACATTTGGAATATCTCGACTTCAGTAACAACTATTTGACAGGCGCAATACCTGCAACTTTGGGCAACCTGGCGAATCTTCGGTATCTTTACCTCTTTTACAATGAATTGACCGGTCCAATTCCTGCTGAACTAGGGAATTTAAGCCATTTAATATATCTCATCCTTCATGGTAACCAATTAACAGGCACAATACCTGCTACGCTGGGTAATCTGTTAAATCTGGATTATTTAGACCTGAGTGTCAACCAATTGACAGGCACAATACCTGCCACGTTGGGCAATCTGTCTAATACACAGTATCTTCATATCTTTACCAACCAATTGACCGGTCCAATTCCTGCTGAACTGGGCAAGCTAAGTAAAATCAAAAGTCTCTTT
>JAAZIH010000221.1 GCA_012800995.1 Chloroflexota bacterium | reverse complement strand
CATGCCTTTACCACCGCGCCATTCGGTTGCCTGCAAACCTCGTTTTACATGGACGACCCCGCCACTCTTCAGGACCAACTCAAAATCTGGAACGCCACACGTTATCATCCAGAGGGCACACCACCTGAAGCCTTGTCTTAAGCTTTGGTAAATAGAAATGAAAGGAAAGTTACCATCATGACCCAAATTCAACCCGAAATTGGCTTTGTCGGTTTTTTCGACATCCTCGGATACAGCCAAATCATGCTCAACAACAACATACACAAAACCTCTCAATTCGTGTCTGATACCTTAATGAACATCCCCAATAATCTCATCAAGCGCCTTAGGAATATCAGCGCGAACATATCGGGCCAGGAAACAACCCCCTACCCCTACGATGCTGAGGAATGGCAGTGTATGTTGGATAAAATTCAGTGGATCATCTTTTCCGACTCCATTTTAATTTCGATGCCCATGAGTCCGGGGCTTGATACGCTTGAGCAAACCAATCTTTATTTGGTTTTCTCCACGGTCTGCGCCTCGCTGCTCAACCAGACTTTTTTTGCTGGTTTCCCTTTGCGAGGAGGCATATCCATCGGCGAGTTTTTTATTGAAGACCGTTGTTTTGCCGGACGCCCAATTATCAATGCCTACCGCGTTGCACAGGATCTTGAGATGTCAGGCTGTATTCTGGACGAAAGCGCTGACGCTTTTGTGAGTGATTTGCGCCGCACCTTGGTGCAAAACCAGGATACTGAGGCGCTTTCCAGGCTGGATCAGACTACCATTTTATACCTTGCGCCGACCAAAATGGGCGAGGATGAACGCTACAGAGCAATCAATTGGGTCACACTGGACAGTCCGGATTTCCAGGATTTTTGTGATAACGTACGTGACGCAACGTTGAAGGCTTTTTTAATGCACAACAAAATTGCCGTGCCCTCAGTACAAGGCAAAATTATCAATACCGAAATGTTCATCCGCCATGTGCTAACTAACCTGCAAGAGTAGCTTTAAGTCTGGCTGTTTGTTGACCAGGCAGGAGTTTTGTATTCTCCCTTTCCAGAACAACGATACAATTGCATGGCTTGATGATGCCACGAAAGCGACTTGTCCTATGGAAGAGGGATAATAGGTGTGGGTCTTTAATGCATGGCAACTGCCTCTTTGTGCTTACAAGAAAAACTCTTTTCTGTCATAGGTCTAACTTGGTTCCAAGGCATATATCTTCCGTTCTCTTTATGTCTTAATTCCAAAAAGTGTTAGCGTTGGCCCCGAACGATGGTTACCCATCTGTCCAATCTATACACCAACGCATCACGAAAAGAATGTTGTGACTCAGATGATTTCCATATCGTAACGCATTGGAAGGGAAAATAAGTTGTTTATCTCTACCATACTAAACGATGATTAGATGAGAGTGAAGTGGTTTTTCTCAATCCCGTAAAAAAACGACCTGTCTAATATCGAGTACAATGCAGTTATGCCTTTTTTAATTTACGACTATAAAACTTTCCTGATTGGCGCGTTGGCTTTGCTCTTCGTTTTTCGCGCCCTTAGGGCTGCAATCTACAAGGAAATCAACATCCCACGCGAGCTTGTCATCATCGCGTTGGCTCTTTTTGTTGCTTTTCTCAGCACCCAGACCTTTGAAAACTACGCCATCCGCATAGATGGCTTTGCCCCACGCTATAACCTGACACTTTTCAAAACAATACGCAAACTTCTTGAAAAAGGTCTGGGTTATAGCGGCTCGGAAACCTATCACCTGCACATCAGCATCATCTATATCAACCTGCTTGGTAATCTGCTCATCTTCGCGCCGATTGGTTTTCTCTCAGCTTTTCTCTTTAAGCAACCCAGATGGCACAAAAGCCTTTTAGCAGGATTGGCGCTCTCTTTTACCATTGAAATCGTACAACTCTTTCTAATTCTCCGCAGTTTTGATGTGGATGATCTCTTGCTGAACAGCTTGGGCACGCTAATCGGCTTTTTATTCTTCGCGCTAATCACCCTCATTCCACCCATCAAACGCCTTGCTGACAAAACATCCAGCAGCGATCGACCCCATGGGGTGGTATGGGCTGCGGTTTACATTGCCATGACTATCGCCTGGGCTTTGGCAATATTCTTGCACCAACACCGTATAGCCATAAACACGCCGTGGGGTTAATGGGAACT
>JAAZIH010000037.1 GCA_012800995.1 Chloroflexota bacterium | reverse complement strand
GCGTACATGAGAACGAGTATTTTGGTTTGTTTTTTAAATTTTTCTGGGTCAAATTGGTAAGTTTTCATCTTCTTCTCCATTTGTTGGTGAAAATATTATACTTGATAAGTTAAATAAGCGTGCTGAAATCACGATAAATAAAAGTAAATCTGTTTTAGGAAAGCTGACAGCAAGCAAATCTAAAAAGAGCCCTAAAAAGCTAAATCTTAACTTGGTTTAAAGGGCTCTGTTATTCTGCTAATCCGGATAATTTCGCTTTATTTGCCTATTATTCCATGAGCTTAAATCTATAAATATAAGCTTCCTCACCATAGTGACGGTTGCCCACCCAATAAACAGTTTTGTTGGTTTGGTTGTAGACCACACTATGAATTGTGACAGAATAGATATCATTATTCCAATCTCTCAAAGCAGCTTTTTCTAAAACAGACATGGCATCTTCATCATCCTTAACAAGACCATCCCTTATTTCTAATTCTTCTTTGACTATATGGTACCTGTCAAGTCCGTGTTGCTTGTCACCTTCTTCATAATAACCTGGATAAACAATAAAGTTTGTTACCAGCTGGAATTTGTCTGCGCCAGCCAGACTTGTTGGGTCATCATTATAGATCACCATTAATTCTCTTTTTTGACCGTCTGTGTCTGTAGAATCTGTGCCGGCGATGTATTCCAGGACAGCAGACCTGCCATTGGCATCAGATATCATATAGTGAAAAGATGAATTGGCTGAGTCATGCATATCGTATTTTTCCGCAATGGATACAGCTTCTTCAACTGTGGCGGCCTGGTCAAGCATCAGTCTTAGGAGAACTGTGGATGTAATATCTGGTTTGCCTGTGTCTTGGTCTGTAGGCACGTTGATCTTTCCAGGACCCTGGTGAGTCATATAGATACCAACAGTCAGTCCTTTTTCATTCATACCGTCAAGGGGCGCATAAGCTGCAGCGATGGTATTGATTTTATTCCCTAAACCTTCCAAGCTCTTGTCACTGGCAACGCCTAAAAAGCTTAGATCAACAGTTGATATAGATTTATACCTGTTTCTTGGCATGGTATGAACGATGGCAACGTTGGTCTTGTACATATCATAATTTCTTGCAAAGACTTTATCGCCATTGGCAGCATTGGCAGAGAATGAAGAACATCCGATAATGTCCGACTCTTCAATGGATAAATTGAATAGTCCCTTTGTGATTTTTGAAGTCAAAAAGCTGATTAATTCTTTATCGCTCTTTGTGCCACCTGCTTGCAGATATTCATCAAGATAATAGTCTCCATAAACTGTCATTTCATAGACATAACCGTTTGTGTCATCATCGCCCGGCATGATTTCTTTTATACTCAAAAGAGTTCTGATTTCATTCTTCCAAATAAAACCTGCTACTAAAAGCAACAAGACTACCATGGACAGGATAGACAGAAGAATGGTCTTTGCCAAAGATTTATTGCGCTTATTTTTCATATTCAATCCTTGTGTCAATATCATATTTTTGCGTTTCTTCGCCCAAGCAGTCCCTTTGGGAAAAGAGTCTTTTTACCTACAATGATATTGACTAAAACATTTTAGCGATCTGAGATTGATGTCGCGGGTCTGTCCCCAAAATACTGCATTAAGATCAAAACCAAAGCCGTGACTGCGAGGATGCCATCCATAATGCCAGCCGGCAATAAAAACATCATTAAAATAATGGTGCTAACAGAATTAATGACAGACAATGCTAATCCCCACATTCTGTTTTTCAGCAATCCAATCGCGCCAATAATTCTCAGCACACCAAATATTAAGCTCATTACTGACATCATATACAGGTTATCCTGAAAATATTGCAGTTTAAATTCAATATATTGTCCTACAGTACTATTACTGAAGCCAAAAATCAAGGCGGATATCATGAATAAAAATCCACCGATTTCCATCAGTCCGCCGTGGATGATCATCAATATTGCAGCGGTTCTATATTTTTTCATTCAATTTCTCCTATACAAACAATTAACTTTTCTTTCTCCTGGATAAAAACCAGCTCGTATCATTTTCACATGTCTTTTCATCTTAAAAGCCTGAAATGATTTTAGTTAAGCGGTTGAGGAATTACAAAGACCTGTATGGTCTTAGCGTGTTAGAGTAATATATGAAATTGACAACAATCCTTGAAGATAATGGGGACTTGTGAGCTTTGCTACCGTGATTATGGTGGGTTTGGCTGTTAACAATCATAATCATGAACCACTATGAAAAATCTTTACTGTCACAGAATGGCTTTAATTATAATTAATGGTAATGGTATAATG
>JAAZIH010000220.1 GCA_012800995.1 Chloroflexota bacterium | reverse complement strand
GATGTCCGACAGTATAAACTGCTTGGCGTGGTTTTTGGCGTATTGACGATGTTAATTGCCGTGGTCTTAGGTGTGTCGATATCAACCCGTCTTAGTTTGGGCAAAAACACCAAGGGACGCAAGCGTTTTTCCTGGTGGGTCATCAACAGGCTGGCTTTTTTGGTGGGGGGTGCTAACCTGACAAGCTTCGTGCTCTATTTTTTGCAGGAGCGATTTCCCCAGTTGACTGGCGAAGCTGCCGCGCGACCCACTGCTATTTTGATGGCTGTGGTGGGGCTATCCTTATTAATAGCGGCAATCGTTTCTGGCTGGCTTACTGATAAATTTGGGCCCAAACCGCTTTTGTTCTTAAGTGGGATATTAGCGTTCGTGGCAATTTTGATCATTGTCCTGTCCAAACAATTGTCCGTGATTTACGTCAGCGCGGCGGTGATTGGCATTTCGTCGGGTATTTTTTACTCAGCAAACTGGGCATTGGGCACATGCCTTGTTCCGCGCGATGAAGCTGGGCGCTGGCTGGGAATTTCTAATGTGGCGGGCACGGGCGCCGGCGCGATTGGCGCGTTTATTGGTGGTCCGATTGGCGATAATGCCGGTTACAGTGTGCTGATTTTGATTTATGGACTTCTCTTTTTAATCTCCACACTGGCGCTTTTCCCCATTAAGACTTCAAAGTCTGTTTAGACGGGAACTTTGGCGGGTGTTCTATTTGGCAGATGGACTTATCCCAATACGAGCTGTACAGTAGAAGAGCCTTCCGCGTCTTTATAGATCTCAACGCGGTTAGGGAACTGGTCTTTTAGCTCTTCAATGTGGGTAATGACCAGTATTTTCTCAAAATCGTCTTGAATCATGTTAATCGCTTCAATCAGCAACTGACGCCCGCGGGCATCCTGATTGCCAAAGCCCTCGTCAATCACCAGGGTTTGCAACCGGGCGCCGGCGCGCATGCTGAGCACGCGCGAAAGCGCGAGACGAATCGCGAGGTTAATCCGAAACGCTTCGCCACCTGAGTAGGTCTCATAGTCGCGCGTTGACGCGCCATCGCTGATAATAATATCCAAAGTCTCGCGTTTGTCATCGCGTTTTTTGTCTTTGTATTCGCGTTGGGTGCTGAAGGTTATGCTCATGGTGTTATCGCTGAGTTTAAGTAAAATCTCGTTTGCTTGCGCTTCAAGTTCGGGCAGGGCTTGTTCAATGAGCATGGCGGGCACACCGTCTTTGCCAAAAGCGGTCTCAAGACTGCGTAATTGCCCCTGTTTGAGCCTGAGCGTTTCTTGTTCATTGCGTAGTTCTGATTGGCGCATGCGTTGCGTGTCGAGATTGGTTAAAAGTTGACGGGCACCGCCCAACTCGCGTTGCAGGCTGGCTTCAGCTTCTTTTTGAGCCACAAAGTCGCGTTCGAGACCGCGCAGGTCGGGCAAGCCGGCTTCTTCAGCTGCCAGTTCAGCGCTGGCTTTCTTGAAAGCCTCTTCCTGGCTGTCGCGCTCTTTTTCGGTGTCTTTCAACTCAATTTCAAGTTCTTTTAGGCTGAGTTTGATTTGCTCCACTGTGCCGCGCGCTTTGCCTAATTCGTGATAAGCACTTTCCGCGTCGCGGGCTAAGAGTTCATTGCGTCGCGCGGCAGCGTGCGCTTCTACGTCATAACCTAATTTGCTAAGCTCCTGCTCAATTTTCTGAATTTCAAGGCGTGTTTCGGGCAGAAAGGCTTCGTTTTTCAGTTCAGTTTCAAGCGCCTGAATTTTTGGCGCGGAATCGCTTTCAAAAGCGTTCTTTTTCTGCTCGTTTTGAATGAGCAACTGCTCCAAACGGTCTGCCTCGCGTAATAGGGTCTGTAAGGTGCTTTGGTTTTGATCACGTGTTTGCAGGGATTGATTCTTGTTCTTTAAGGCGAGATCAGCTTCCTGAAACTTGTACCTGTTGTCGTGCCACTGTTCTGCCATGGCTTTGCCTTCAAGCTCGAGTTTTTCAATCAGGTTTTGGCGATGTTGTGGGCTGAGGTCCTGCTCACAGAAAGGACATTGCGCGCCTTCTACCTTGGCGACCTGATTCTGGCGCTC
>JAAZIH010000219.1 GCA_012800995.1 Chloroflexota bacterium | reverse complement strand
CCTTCTTCTGAGCCCTCAGTAATGGCCTTGTCGAAGTTTTCAACCGCTTTGAGATGTGCCTGGGCTAAATCCCAAACGTGGATGTAATCGCGCAAACCGGAACCATCGCGCGTGGGCCAGTCCACGCCGGTGAGATTGAAGACATCTTCGTATCCCATGGCGACCGAGACCAGCTTGCCAATCAAATGGCTGGGATACTGGATATGTAAGCCTGTGCGCATCTTGGGATCCGCGCCGATGGGATTGAAATAGCGCAAAGCGATGGCATTGAGCCCGTAAGCTTTACAGAAGTCCTTGAGCACCATCTCCATCATATATTTTGTGCGGGAATAGGGACTAAGGGGTAAAAGGGGTGAATCTTCGCGCACCATGAAGCCTGGGACAACGTCATAAATTGCCGCTGACGAACTAAAGACAACGCGATGACATCCTAAGTCGGCGAGTTGTTTAAAGAAACGCATCGATTTGACCACGTTTTCGTTATAGTATTCGTAGGGTTTTTCAACCGACTCGGGCACAACAATGAGCGCCGCGCAGTGAATGGTGGCGTAAATATCGGGATGGTCTTCAAAAATTTTGCCCACGGCGTTCTGGTCAGCGATATCAGCGTGATAAAAGGTGTGCAGTTTGGCAAACTCTTCCCGCCCGGTGATGAGCGAGTCAAGTAAAATAGGTGTATGCCCAGCATCCGCAAGCGCGGAAGCGACTGTGCTGCCAATGTAACCAGCCCCTCCGGTGATTAAAATCTTCATATTACAGACTCCTTATTTGTTTTTGGATAAGCAGACATTTTTCTATTGGCTGTCAGGGTAAATCATTGGGTTGCTGGCAGTAACTTCGCGCACGGTGAACAATATAAGCAAACCAACAAGCAGGAAGAAGATAATCGAGCCAATTCCCCAGTATTGGCCACCTTTTTCAGCAGCTTCTGTTGCCCAGCCGATGTTTTCGTAGTAGTTGTTCATGCGGTAAGCTAAGGTGCTGAAAACCAGAGGTCCAACAAAGGTTGAAGTGCGTCCTGCCACAGAAAGGAAACCATAAAATTCGGTCATCTTATCGGGTGGTGCCAGTTGGCTGGTCATGGAGCGGCTAACAGACTGCGCGCCACTAAGTGAAAAACCTGCAAACGCGCCTATGATAAAAAATGCCACTTTGCTGTCACCAACAAAATACAGGCACGCCAGGGAGACGATAAGGATAAGCAGGGAGTAAATAACGCTTATCTTACTGCTATAGCGGTCTGCGATACGCCCGAACAACAATGCGCCAATCGCGCCGGTGATATGGATGAGAATGACAAAGAGTAACAATTCGATTGTGCCAAGTCCAAACAGCGTGCCACCGATAATTGCGGCAAAGTCCATTAGCATCATGATACCGTCGTTATAGATAAGAAAGGCGAACATATAGCGCAAAAATTCCTTGTAAGTGCGAATTTCTTTAAAGGTACCCGCCAGTTTCTGGAAAGCGTCCTTGATTGACTTGCCAAAGGGCATTTGTTCAACGACTTCGTGTTTTTCTTTGACGTATAAAAAGGTTGGAATAGACGACACTAAAAAGACAAACGCGGTAATCAGGAAAGCGTGGTTGGGCTTAAAGGCTTCACCAACAAGCTGCATGGGCACCAGGACGAGAACCAGAGTAACGATGCCGCCCAACATGCCAATCGCCCAGCCTTTACCCGAAATGTTGCCGACTGTCTCAGGGGTTGAGACATCTACCAGAAGTGCGTCATAAAAGACCTGTGCGCCTCGATAGCCGATCTCAGCCAGGATAAAGAAGACCATCGCCATAGCAACGTCGCCTGGGCCAACAAAAAAGAGTGCTGCTGTGAAAACAATTGATATTGCTGTAAAAATGCCCAAAAAGAGTTTTTTCGATCGGGCGACATCCGCAATCGCGCCTAAGATGGGTGAAAGAATCGCAACGACTATCGCGGCAACACCTACTGCGATACCCCATAATCGGGTACCTTCAGCGCCACCAACGACCACGCCTTTAAAGTAAGCTGAAAATACAGCCAAAAGGATAATGGAAGCATAAGCTGAATTGCCAAAATCATAAGCGTACCAGGCATGCCTTGCGCGTTTTTCTTCTTTACTTTTTTCAATATCAAAATCTGGGGAGTTCATATTAATTCCAACTTTCTCAATGTATTTTGCTAATCGCAGTAATTGATGATTAAAGTTCAAACATCAACTTCTCGATTGTATCAAGAAAATGGCTATTAATGTGAAAGAGGTTGTCCATTTTGAACAACCTCTTTTGAGTTAGGCCTGTATTATTGAATTATCTTTTGCTCTGTGCCTTTTCTGTTTCAGTGCTATAGCTCTTATAAGCGATTGCCTTCATGATTTCAGCCACAATGGATGGGATGAAAATTAAGGGTAACATAATCAGCCAGTGGAGCCAGGTTAGTGGGATTGTGTTGAAAGGCGCGTTCAGGAAAGGCAAATAGATGACCAACAGAACCATGATGATTGAGAACAAGACAGCCAGGTTCATGTTGCGGTTAGTAAAGACGCCAATCTTCGTGAGTGGATAATACTCCGACCGTGCGGTAAAGGCTCTTAAGAGTTCACTGAGCGATAGGGTGACAAATGCCATCGTTTCAGCAAGGTCGACGTTAAACTCTTGCCCGGGAACAGTGGGTGGGAAAAGGTAATAGCCAATTGCAAACGCGCCCAAAGACGAAGCAGTAATAGCGATGGTTTGGGCGATGATGCCCCGTAGCATATAACGGTTAATAATCGGTTCATCTGATGGGCGAGGTGGGTGAAGCATGATGTCGGGATCGCCTTTTTCTGAACCAAGTGCCAAAGCGGGAGCACCATCGGTGACCAGGTTGAGCCATAAAAGCTGCACTGCAGTGAGGGCGGGTGGCCAGCCAACAATAACCGCAATGAAAATGATCATAATCTCAGCGATATTACACGAAACCAGGTAGTAAACGAACTTGCGAATATTACTGTAAATGACACGTCCCTGTTCAATTGCTGAGACAATGGAAGCGTAGTTGTCATCAGTAAGCACCATGTCGGCAGTTTCTTTGGCAACATCGGTGCCGGTGATGCCCATGGCAACGCCGATATCTGCCATCTTGATGGCGGGAGCGTCGTTCACGCCATCACCGGTCATGGCAACCACTTCGCCGTTCTTGCGCAGCGCGTCCACAATGCGCATCTTATGTTCGGGGCTTACACGCGCGTAGACATCGGTGATTTTGACCGTTTCAATCATTTCTTCATCGGAAAGCTTATCCAGTTCCATACCAGTGAGCACCTGGTGACCGGGTTGCAAAAGACCAATGTCGGCTGCAATAGCGCGCGCGGTATTGGGGAAGTCGCCGGTAATCATCACTGAACGAACGCCAGCTGTTTGGGCTTCAGCGAGAGCGGGCTTCACTTCTGGACGAGAGGGGTCGATCATGCCGATGAGACCCACGAAGATGAGCTCATGTTCGAGTTGCTCGGCTTCAGCTTCTTCGGGCACTTCGGGAACGGGGCGATATGCCACACCCAAAACGCGCAAGGCCTGGTCAGCCATGGTTTCGTTAGCTACCAAAACTGTTTGGCGCATTTCGTCAGTTAAAGGTATGGGTTTGTTGTCATAGTCGCTTATATAGGTACACAAGCCTAAAACTACATCAGGCGCGCCTTTAACAGCGATGGTGTACCAATTGGTTTTTTCATCAGCATAGTACGGCGAGATGTCACCACCACCTGGGTTGACAATTTCGTGCACGGTTACCATGCGTTTACGGGTCGAGTCGAAGGGGATCTCTTGCTCGCGGGGATATTTAGCGTTGAGTTCATTGGTTACCGCGCCTGCTTTTACTGCTGCAACCAGGATTGACCCTTCAGTTGGGTCGCCTACCATACGATAGCTGGGTTTGCCATCCACTTCGCCTACAGGTTCGAGAATGGCATCGTTGTTTAGCGTGCCCACCCAGAGAGTGGTGTTAGCAGCGGGCAATGTTTTTGCAAGGTCAACTTGTTCGCCATCAATATAAAACTCACCAACCGGGTCATAACCTATTCCGGTGATATCCACAAATTTACCGTCAACCCAAAGTTTGGTAACGGTCATTTCATTTTGGGTGAGTGTACCTGTTTTATCGGTACAAATGGTGGTAACAGAACCCAGAGTTTCAACCGAGCTAAGACGGCGGATGAGGGCGTGGCGGTTAACCATTTCGCGCATACCACCTGCCAGGCTGATGGTAACCACAGCGGGCAAACCTTCGGGAACAGCAGCGATGGCAAGCGATACCGCGACCATAAAGAGTTTGATCATCTCGTGCCAAAATTCTGATCCGCCGAGTTCAACCTCGTGCATGAAAATCAATCGGGCAGCGGAAACCAAAAAGACCAAAATACAAATGATAATGGCTGCAATACCTAAGGTTTTTCCTAATTGATCAAGCCGTTTCTGAAGGGGTGTTTCTTCGTCTTCCACGGCTTGTAACATGGTGGCGATAAGTCCTAATTGCGTGTGCATGCCGGTGCTGGTGACAACGCCCTTGCCACGCCCGTAGGTAACCGTGGTGCCCATGAAGGCTGAGTTTTCGCGGTCGCCGATGGGGATATCTGTTTCAAGACGTGCTTCTGCCGTCTTTTTCGCGGGGACACTCTCACCGGTTAGCGAAGCTTCTTCAATGCTCAGGTTTACTGCTTCCAACAGGCGAATATCCGCGGGAATAAAGTAACCAGCTTCAACGAAAACGATATCGCCAGGCACCAGTTGTGGTGCGGGGACGGTTTGGCGATGACCATCTCGCAGAACCTGCGCTTCTGGCGATGCCATTTTCTTGAGTGCTGCCAGGGAAGCTTCAGCTTGGGATTCTTGTATCATGCCCATGATGGCGTTGAGAACCACAATGGCCATGATAGCAATTGTTTCGGTGGGAAAAGAGTTCTCAATGATGGCGGTAATACCTGAAATTATCGCGGCACCGATCAGCAGCCAAATAACGAAGCTGTTGATTTGTGCCCAAAGGCGTTGCCAAAAAGTGGTGCGAGCTCGTTCTTGCAACTCGTTGGGACCGAATTCTTTGAGTCGCTTTTCAACTTCTGCGGTCGTTAGACCGGTTTCGATGGGCACTTCAAGCTCTTCAAGTACTTTCTCAGAATCTAAAGCGTGCCAAACGATGTCGATGTCATTTTCT
>JAAZIH010000218.1 GCA_012800995.1 Chloroflexota bacterium | reverse complement strand
CATAACGGTGTTGAAGTTGCGCGTGGTTCCGTGGTACCAAAGATTACCGTTTTCATCAGCTTTATTGGCGAAAAGAATGGCCACATCCGCGCGAAGTGGTTTTTTCAAAAGGTAATCTGCACCGTCAACATTGATGACTTGTTTGCCCTGTTGAATTTCCGTACCCAAACCGGTTTTTACCAGGAAACCGCCTATACCATTTCCGCCAGCACGGATTTTTTCAACCAGGCTACCTTGTGGGACGAGAACAACTTCAGTTTCGCCTTCAACCATTTGGCGTCCAGTTTCGCGGTTGGTGCCGATGTGCGAAGCGATGATTTTTTTGAATTGTTTGTTGACGACCATTTTGCCAACGCCACGGTCAACGAAGCCGGTGTCGTTGCAAATGAGGGTAAGGTCTTTAACGCCTTTTGCGACGAGGGCATCAATCAGACTTTCCGGTGTGCCGACAGCTAAAAATCCGCCAACCATGATGGTATCGCCATCTTTTATTTTGCTCACGGCTTCTTCAATGGTGATTCTTTTATTCATCTAAACTTTAGAACTCCTTCTATATTTTTAAGAGACGACCCACTTAGACGCCAGATCGTCTTCGTTTTCTATTTAAATTTTTGTTAATAATCTTACTGTTGTTGACGTGCGAGTAGCTCTCCACAGAAATAACTCGCTACATCGTTGGCATATTTACCAGGCCCGAAGCCAGCATCCGCGCCAAGCTCTTTGGCTAACTCATGACTAATTCGTGGCCCACCTATGATGAGTAAGAAACGGTCGCGTAGCCCTTCTGCTTCGAGTAGTTCAACTAATTCTATCAGATTTTTGATATGTATGTTCTTTTGGGTA
This sequence comes from Chloroflexota bacterium, assembly GCA_012800995.1. Taxonomy (GTDB): domain Bacteria; phylum Chloroflexota; class Anaerolineae; order Anaerolineales; family Anaerolineaceae; genus Mesolinea. The sequence goes on along the minus strand of JAAZIH010000218.1, from coordinate 1,757 downwards.
ACGGTTTGCGAAACAAGCAAAACGTCGGCGTCAAACTCAACCGCTTTGCGGATGAATTCTTCATTACTCACCTGACTGCCCATATTCAGTGCTTCAATCATGCGATAGCGTTCGAGCCCAAAATGCCCGGCGTAGCCTTTCATGTTCATGATGGCATCAATACCCACGGTATGTGCGTCGGTGCCGGTGCTGGCACCCAAAACACGCAGTTTGCGTCCGAAGTTTTCGCGGATAAAGTCGTCGGTTTCTTCCATGCTCATCACGTTAATATCGACCGATTCGACCTGAATCTCATCAAAGTTGATGCTGTGTTTTAACGAGCCATAAACGACGAAAAAGCTGAAGTTTTTATCAAGTGCAATATGTGTGGCAACGTTGGGTTCTACCAGACCCATCTTGAGAGCTAACTGACGGGCTGCCTCAACCGCGCGTTCAGAGTCAGCAACGGGTAAGGCAAACGAAAGCTGAACCTTGCCATCGTTCATTGTGTCGCCGTAGGGCTTCAGCTTTTTGGGATCTAGGCTGGTATCTAAATTGCTTTGGCGTGTGCTGTAAAGTCCGCTACTCATTGCTCACCTCCTGAACGTTTTTGCCCGCCGCGAGCAGGTACGGGACAAAGGGGTTCATATAATGGTCTTCTTTGGGTACAACGCCGCTAAGGCCTTTGCCACCATTGAAGGGGCGTTTAACGCCGCCAAAACGACCTTCTTCAATTGTTCTAAAGAGCCCATCGCGCTGGATGCCTTGTAAGAGTTCAAGTGCCTCATTGAGCACCTTATTGGCGCGGGTTTCCATGATACCGCCTTCGCGGAATTCAATGTCATCGCCAAAATCTTTCATAGCAGTGGCGATATAGCGCGCGTTTTCGATAGACAAGGCGCGATCGCTAAGGAATGGTGTATGAATGGCTTCGGTAAGCATACCCAAAAGGTGAATGCGTTGATGGCTGGTGACGGTGACCATATTGAAGAGCGCGTCCTGCACATGCCCAAAGAAGATATTACCTGTCTTGAACTTTGTGGGTGGCATGTATTTGAGGGGTGCTTTGGGGAAGATTTGACGTGCCATTTGGGCTTGAGCGAGTTCATATAGGAAGCTGTTTTCAAGTTTGGGATCCATCTCGAAAGCGTGTCCAAGTCCCATTTGCTCTTCGGGCATGCCGGCTTTGAGCGCGAATTGTTCGTTGATGAGTTGGGATGCTAAAACCGTGTGGGCTTCTTCAAAAGCATCAGCGGTGGTGAGGTAGTTATCCTCACCGGTGTTGATGATAATACCCGCCGCGCTGTTGATCATGCGCGAAAAACCCTGGTCAATCAAGGTGCGTTGCATGTTGATATCGCGGAAGAGAATGCCATAAAGCGCGTCGTTGAGCATCACATCCAAACCTTCCAGCGCGCCCATTACCGCGATTTCGGGCATACACAAGCCTGAGCAGTAGTTACACAGACGGATGTGGCGTTTGAGTTCTTCGCCACTTTCGTTGAGCGCGGCGCGCATCAGGCGGAAGTTTTCCTGGGTTGCCATCGTACCCCCAAAGCCTTCAGTGGTCGCGCCATAGGGCACATAGTCAAGCAGGCTTTGACCTGTGGTACGAATCACCGCGATGACGTCCGCGCCTTGACTGGCAGCAGCTTTGGCTTGAACGATATCCTCGTAAATGTTACCCGTGGCAACGATGACGTAGAGCAAGGGTCCTTGCTTATCACCAAACTCATTTAGCTTGGCTTCACGATGGGCGCGGTTGCGCGCGATGCGCT
>JAAZIH010000036.1 GCA_012800995.1 Chloroflexota bacterium | reverse complement strand
TCACTCTCTTCGTGGGTGAGGGCTTCCTGGTCGGTGGGGTCAAAATCATCACCGGGCTTAATGTCAATAACTTCAACGTCGAGTTTAGCCATCGCGGTGCGTAGCTTTTGCAGGATGAGCTCAATGCCTTCAGCCCAGGCTTTGCTTGCCATATCTTCGGGCTGATTTTTGAGCGCGCGTTCGAGGTCATCAACCACGGGTAAGAAAAGGTTGATGCTCTTACCGAGTTGGATCTCAGCAGTCAGCTGATTATCCTGGTCAACGCGGCGTTTGTAATTCGCGAAAGAGGCGCGCTCGCGTTGCAGGTCTTCAAGATACTGTTCGGCAACAGCTTGGGCGTCATCTAAGGCAGTTTGATAAGCGTCGATATCCGCTTGGGTGTAGGTTTTTGGGGTTTCTTCTTTTATGTCTTCTTTTTTCTTTTCCTTAGTCATTCCTACCTCTACAAGGTCTCGTGTTTAAACTAAATTATTCCACCATGCTTTCTGAAATCAAATCAGAAAGGACTTCACCAACAAAGCGCACGGTGTTAATGGCGTGGCCGTAAGGCATGCGCATGGGGCCAAGAATGCCCAGCGTGCCAGTCATTTGTTCAGGGACGCCATAACGGGTGAGGATGATGGACCAATCGCGGAGTTCTTGCCAGGTGTTTTCGCAGCCGATGAGCACTTGCACACCGCCAACTTCCTGGTTCTGATTGGCGCGTAACATGAGAACATCCAGATTTTTGCGTTCTTCAATAAGCTTGAGCGCGACCCGTGCTTGATCAGGATCGATAAATTCATCCGCGCCGAGCACATTGGTGAGCCCATCCATAAAGAGTTTGCCATTGGCGTAGTCTTCGCTAAAACGCATTTGATTAGCAACTGCTTCAAGAATGGTGTCTGAAAGCGGTTCATCGATGAGCCTGAACTGTTCGATTTCATCAATCGTGAAGTTCTCACAACCGTTATTTATTTTTTGGGCAAGATCTGAAAGTTGGTTTTGCGTGTAGATGTTATCAAGCGATAAAATCTGCTGGCGAATTTCTCCGCCAAGCAAAACCAAAACCATCAAAACCTGCGAACCCCTCACCGAGATCAGCTCGAGGTGTCTGAATGCCACGCGCTCCGTATGTGGGGCAGTGACGATGGACACAGCGCGGTTTTGCGTGGCGAGCACCGAGGCAGCCAGGGGAAGCCATTCGTGCAAGCCTTTGTCGCTCTGGTAAAACTGGTGGTTGATAGTGTTGCGTGTTGTGGCAGGCAAGTCAGTCTGGTTGAGGAGGTTGTTGACGAAATAGCGATAGCCCTCTTCGGTGGGCACACGTCCAGCGGAGGTGTGGGGTTGGCGCAGGTAGCCCAACTCGGTAAGTGTGTTGAGTTCCGCGCGCACGGTAGCTGAGCTGATTTTAAGCTTGTAATCGCGAATCAACGCGCCCGAAGCGACGGCTTGAGAGCCTTTGATGTGCTCATGCACCACCAAAGAAAGGATGATTTTTTGTCGTTCGCTAAGTGTCGTCATTATCTTCTCATAAATTAGCACTCTCGGACTGAGAGTGCTAAAATCCTCAATTTAATGATATCACGCGGGCATAGGAGCGTCAAGAATTGACGAGGGCTGGGACGTTAATCTTTCGTTAAAACTTTAATAGAACAGGATGGACAATTTGTTTTTTATTCAGGGAAAATGTCATCATAGTGCTAATGGTGCGAAACGCAGTATCAAATGGGATTTCTCAGGTCTTTTACAAAGGTCGAAGTCGAAAACTTGCCAATTATTCAGATATTTTTGACATGGGAGACAAAGGGAAATGCCGATTATGACATGATTGAGCAGGTTACTCTTTCGGAAAAAAACGAAGTGACAAAAGTGTCACTTCGTGGTACTATAATGTCACTTTGGTAAGGAGACGAGAAGATAATGAATTTTGGAAAAGAAACTGAAACTCTTGAATTCAAAAAATCAACGAGCGAGATAAAAGTAGCGATGATTTCCATAGCGTCCATATTAAATAAACATGGTATTGGCACATTGTATTTCGGGGTCAAAAACAATGGTGATGTTGTTGGACAGAATGTGTCGGAATCGTCTTTAAGGGATGTTTCAAGAGCGGTTTATGAGAGTATTCAGCCGCAAATATATCCTGCCATTGATGAAGTTGTGATAGACGGTAAGCAATTGATAAAGGTTGAATTCAGTGGTGATAGCAAACCATACTCTGCAGCGGGCAAATACTACTTGCGAACTGCCGATGAAGACAGAGAAGTCAGTCCTGATGAATTGAGAAATTTTTTTGAGGCAAATAAATATCGCACAAAATGGGAAAACGAAAAATCTGATGCTTTATCAAAACAAGTGGATAAGCCGGCAATAAAGCTTTTTTGGCAAAAAGCAATAACTGTCGGAAGATTACCTGAAGGCAGGTATACCAGCCCAATCATATTAAATAGATTTGGTCTTGTTAAGGGGGAATATTTGACAAACGCCGGTGAGGTTCTCTTTGGAGATACAAGACCTGTTTCGTTGAGGGTTGGTATATTCGCAACGGATGAAAAGTTAACAATTCTTGATATGAAATTATATGAGGATAATGTTTACAATCTATTAAAGAAGGCAGAAGATTACATTTTTAAAAATATACGATGGAAAATTGAAATTATTGAATCGGAAAGAAGTGAGATTCCTGAAATTCCGACTGCAGTGATAAGAGAGGTTTTGGCAAATAGCTTTGCTCACGCTATGTATGGAAGCAGAACCAATCATGAGATATGTATTCATCCGAGTATGATAACCATATATAGCCCCGGAGATTATGCGAGTAGACATAAACCGGAAGAATATATAAAGGGCAATGTGGAATCTGAGATAAGAAATCCAACAATCGCAAAAATCCTGTACTTGAGCAAATACATAGAGCAGTTTGGAAGCGGTTTTAAAAGAATAGATAGTTTGTGTAAAGATTCAGGAATCAGGTATTTTTACGAAAACAAAGAGAACGGTTTCAAATTTATAATCTATCGTCCGCAGTTTCAAAGTGACATTTTGGATGTCACTTTGGATGTCACTTTGAATGGAACAGAAAAAGCAGTTTATGCCATTTTAAAACAAAAACCGGATTCTTCAAGAGAAGAAATTGCCAATAAGATTTCTAAAACTGTCAGAACGGTTCAAAGAGCATTGAATTCTCTTGGAGATAAAGGCTATATTAGGCGTGTTGGTTCAAAACAGAATCCGACATGGGAAATGCTGAAATAGAGCCGGTTTTTCAATAATTTATAAGAAAGAGGTCTGCTCCCAAAGTATTAATTAGATTTCTCTGGCATGAATGTTGCTCTCTAAACTTTACACGATGTCTTAATGCTTGAAGACATAGAATTGGGTTTAATATGAAATATAACTTGACCAGCTATCAATCAGATAATAAAGAAAATCCCGGCTTCATCACCAGCCTGCCATTACGTGGCGCTTCGCGGCAGAGATCGGAGGATGTCCTCATCCTGCAGGTGATACCTGCCCAGGATAACGCCTTTTGGCAATCTCGCCTGGCAAAGCTAACCCGCGACACAGCGCTTGCCTATTATCAAAGTTCAGGCTCGGTGACGAATGCCATGCGTAGCGCGATTGAGCTTGTAAACAGAGCCTTGCGCATTCAAAACAGCGGCTTGCGCTTAGAGCAAAGCCCTGAAACCGCTGCGATGATGGTGGGTGTTTTGCGGGATGGTTCCTTGTATTTGGCTCAGGCGGCACATGCCAGTGCTTTATTGGTCAGTGGAGCGGGCACAAGTTTGTTCTTTGATAGAGATATCGAGCAGAGAGGTTTAGGGCTGAACGACATTCTGGATATTCGTTATTATCGCGCGGATATTTTTGGTTCGGACTATCTGCTGTTCGGCTCTCCGGAAAGCATGCTGGCTTTTGAGCGCGAAGCTCCTGTTCCAAGCTCCGTGATTCGATTGGTCAACGAAATCGAGGACATTTCAAAAGCATTTTCTCTGACCAAAATCGCTTTGGGTGAGGGAAAGGTTGAAAACCGTTTACTTTCCCTGGCTATGCTTTTGGACGAAGCTGAACCTGTAAATGAAGCTCCTGCTGCATTGAGCGAGGAAACCTTTGTCTATACGGTTACTGAACAAACTGCCCTGGAAACCGAGGTGGAAGATGAAGAGCCACCCATGCCAGATACCATTGAGCAACTTGAATTGCCAATCTATCAACCCTCAGAAGATGTCGAAACAGAGGAACCTGTCATTGTCGAACCCGTTGAAGAAGAAATTGGCTCATCGGAAGAAGGTCAGTTTGAAGCCACAGAACCTGAGGCAGTGTTTGAGCCTGATGAGCCGGTTTCAGAAAAAGATAGCTTAAAAGATGACTCATCCGCTATATCCGTCATCATTGATATTCCACAGGAAAACGCTGAAGCGGATGATGAAGCAAGCATTTTCAGCGATGAAACTGAAACACATCAGGAAACCTACTCGCGCTATCACAATGAAAGTGAATACCAACAGGTCTTAAATGCAAAAGAACCTGAAAAAGCAGAGCCAAAACCAGAACGCCCTGTTGATATCCCGGAACCAGATGAGCCTCAAGCTCCTCCCGAACCTGACCTCGAGGCGATCGCCAGACAAAAACGCCTTGAACAATTCAAAAAAGAGGCGCTTACCGGTATTGCCAAGGGTGCCGGATGGCTGTATGGCATAGAAGAAAACGCGCTTGCCCGCGCGAGAAGGATAAAACAAAACGTGAGTCCCGCGGAGCAGGATGTCCCCGCATTGACGCCCTTCGCGAAATGGGCGATTGTGATAATTGTGCCCCTTTTAGTGGTCGCCATCGCGGTGAGTATCTACTTCGCGCGCGGATTAGACCGCCAATATGTCTACTATATCAATCAAGCACATCAGCAAATCCAGTTAGCCAAAGAAAGCGCCACCCAGGGTGAACAACGCGAGGCTTTGGTGCAGGCGGTAGTTTGGTTGGACCAGGCTCGTGAGTTTAATCAGGGTGATACCGAAGAAATCATCCAAATGCGCAACAAAGCCCAGGGTCAACTGGACAAAATGGATGGTGTGCATCGTTTGATGCTGAGCAACGCTTTTGGGAATGTGGTCTATCCTGATTTGCAAATCAGTCATTTGGTGACGGGACGAAATGCGGTTTTCGTTTTGGATAAAAATACCGGCAACATCTTGCGCTTTTATCAGGCAGGCGGCGCTTATCTTCTGGACGCGAAATTTGCCTGTGGTCCTGCCATGTATGGCGATATAGAGTTGGGCAAAATCATTGATATCACGGATGTTCAGGGCGCGAGCCCCAACTTTGCCGCGCTTTTAGGCGTGGACGCGCAAGGCAATCTTATCTATTGTTCAGACAGCGGACAGGAACAAATCGCTGTCGCTTTAACCCCGCCTGAAGGTGGTTTTGGCAGTATCGACGCGATCCATTTTGGCAACGACGGTTTATATCTTATGGATGTCACCAACAACAAAATTTGGGTTTATCGTGGTTTGATGGAGCTCTTCCCAAATGAACCCGGGCTTTATTTGGATGGCACGGATGCTGATTTAAGTGGCGCGCTTGATCTTTCTGTGCGCCGCGAAGGGCTTTTTGTGATCTACGACGATGCCAGAATGGTTTTTAGCAATGTGCCTGCTTTTAACGGTTTTGTTGAAGCTGAACCACCGAATATGCCCTGGCAAAGCGCTCAAGGGCATTTTACTCAGATTGCTGGTTTGCAGGTGGCGGATAATGTGCTCTATTTTCTGGAACCAAGCGAACCCTCGATCTCGCGCTATTCCTATCGATTGGTGCCCAGCGATGTGCTCAAAGTCAGTTTTGGCGACCAGGCAACTCCAGCACAAAACGCCACCGCGCTAACGGTTTCAAGTTCGCAG
>JAAZIH010000217.1 GCA_012800995.1 Chloroflexota bacterium | reverse complement strand
CCATGTATTTTGGAACAAAAACTTTCGGGCTCATCAAAGGCGTAAACCGCCCTTGTTTATGCGCCAACTTTCCCACAAAAAACGGCTATTGTACGGTTTTGGATATTGGTGCCAATGCCGAATGCAGACCCGATTTTTTGGTGCAATTTGGACAAATGGGCGCAGTTTACGCGCGCTTAATGAATGAGATTGTCAAGCCACGTGTTGGGCTCATCTCAAATGGTGAAGAAGAACACAAAGGCAATGAGCTTGTCAAAAATGCCCATCCACTCATGAAAAAATCAGTGCCTGGTTTCATTGGCAATGTTGAAGGAAAAGAAATTTTCGGCGGAGAGGTGGATGTCGCTGTGACTGATGGTTTTACCGGTAACGTCTTTTTAAAGTCAACTGAAGCGGTGGCAAAATTGCTCATGCTCACCATCAAGGATAGTCTTATGAGTAGCGCACGTGCAAAAATTGGCGGTTTACTGGCAAAACCAGCTTTCAAAAAAGTTCGCAGTATGCTTGACCCCAACGAAATTGGCGCCGCCCCACTTTTAGGACTAAACGGGCTTGTTTTTGTGGGCCATGGGCGTTCAAACGCGGATGCCATCGTCAGCTCAATTAATCAGGCTCGTAAAGCTATTGAAGCAGATATGCTAAATGAATTACAAAACGCTATCAAACGATAACAGAGGAAACCATGCGACTAATTATCAATGAGCAGAAAATCAAACGTAACAAAAAAATAGCCAGCGTATTCACCATTGCCAGTTTAGCTATACTCGCAGCTGGCCTCGTGTTTGCCTTTAGACCAACAATGCTTTTATGGTCTTATGTCGCCTTAGTAGTTGGTTTTGTGATGACCCAATTTAGTATGTATTACTCAAGCCGATACTCCCGCTCACCCCGTTATGATGAAATCATGAACAAAGCTTTAGAGACTATCCGCGGTGATTACAGTTTCTACGTCCACACCACAACCGTACCACACCTCTTGTTGGGCCCCAATAAATTTTACGCCCTCCATCCGGTTGTTACTCCCGGCATGATCAGCTATGAAAATGGCAAGTGGAAAGAGAAAGGACGGGGTATCATGATGCGCATTGTTGGTCAGGAAGGACTTGGAAATCCTGAAAAAGAGTTAGCTGGACAAATTCAAGGGCTTCAGGATTATCTAAACGAAAATGGTTTATCTTACACTGAACAACCCCAAATCGAACCTTTATTGGTTGTTTTGACCGATAGGACAAGCTTTGGCGAACTAAATGATGCGCCAATTCAAATTGTAAACATCAAAGAACTTAAACGCACCATTCGCCGCTTTGATCGTGAAGACCCCGAAGGAGCAATATCTGAAGAAAAGCTTGAAGAGATCAAATCCATCTTGGGCTAACTTCCCCTCCCATCATAGCCTGTATTACAAAGAAACTAAATTACCATCAAAAAACGTTCTTTTCTAAGAACGTTTTTTCTTTCCATCTCTAAATTTTTAATCTAAACCTACGTATATACGCAAGGTTTCAACTTCTCTATCCGTCAAATAGCGCCATTCTTTGGGCTTCAAATTACCCAGTTTTAATGTTCCAATACGCACACGTTTGATCTTTTTTACAGGCAATCCAATTCGTAAGCCAGTAACTCTGATTTGGCGTTTTTTACCTTCTTTCAGCGTAATACGCAGCCAGACGCCATTTTGCACCTTATTAATGATTTCCACACTGGCAGGTCTGGTACGATATCCATCCTCCAAGACAACACCCCGCCGCCAAATGCTCAATTGCTCTTCATCGGGCATGCGGTTCACCAGAACCTCATACTCTTTTTCATGTTCATAACGTGGATGTGTCAGGCGATTGGCTAACTCGCCATCATTTGTCATCAAAACCAAGCCCTCGCTGTCAAAGTCCAATCGTCCTACCGGAAAAATCTGTTCAGGTACGTCAATTAAATCCAAAACAGTTGGCTTTGGAAAATTCTCGTCGAAATCCGAAAGATATCTGCGCGGTTTATAGATCGCAATATATACCTTCTTTTGCACACCACGCAAAAGCTTACCATCCACCATGATGGCATCTTTTTCAGCATCAGCTTTATCACCCAACTTGGCGAGCTTGCCATTAACCCGAACCTTACCGGCATCTATGAGGAGTTCACAGGCACGACGCGAGCCATATCCAGCAGCGGCAAGTATTTTTTGTAATCTCTCTTCAGTCATTAATCCTTCAAAATCTCTGGTTCTTCTTCAACACTATCAGCTTTGGCTTGCAATAGCTCATCCAGATTAAGTTCAGGTAATTGTTCGAGGCTTTCCAAACCAAAGTGCTGTAAAAATTCAGGTGTCACACCATATAAAATCGGTCGACCTGCTGCTTCTGATCTGCCCAATTCCTGAATTAATCCTCTGGCAAGCAAATTCCGCACCACACCATCACTGTTAACACCGCGAATACTGTCAATTTCAGGACGGGTGCTGGGCTGTTTGTAAGCAATAATCGCCAAAACCTCTAAAGCAGCTTGACTTAATCGTGTGGTAACTTCTAAACCCAAAAAGCCTTCTATCGCCGGCGCATACTCCGCTGCGGTCACCAATTGATATTGGTCTTGCACTTTTTGCAAGCGAATGCCGTGGTTTTCTTCCAAACGCGTTTTTAATAAATCAAGGAGTTGCCTGCATTCTTTTTTATTAACTGCCATGGCTTGTGCCAGCGAATCAACGCTGGCTAATCCAGGCGAACTAAATAATAAGGCTTCAAGAAGTTTCAGCTTTTCGGTGTCGGTCATTTTTTTCTCAGTTCTTTGCCCGTGCTATAATGCTTACGTTCACAGGTGCAGTGATTATACCCGAAGGCACCTTAAACAAGGAAGATAGGTAAAAGATGCGTGTAATACGAACTGGTGTCGTTAGCTTTTTAAGATTGATTAAGATTAAGTATGGAAAGGTCTTCAATTAATGGCAACGTTACGGGTTATTTCGGGCAGTGCCAAAGGAAAAAGACTTAAGACGGTACCTGGTGACTCTACCCGTCCCATTACCGACCAAGTCAAAGAAGCACTCTTCAACATCTTGGCTGATGAAGTGCGCGATATTGACATACTGGATCTGTTTGGCGGTACTGGCGCGGTAGGTATTGAAGCGCTCAGTCGGGGCGCAAAATCTGTGTTCTTCTTGGATACAAGCCATCAGGCAATCAAAGTCATCAAAGAAAATCTTGAAATAACCCGTTTTAGCTCAATGGCAACTGTCTTACGTGGCGATGCTTTCGGATATCTGCAAAACCCGAGCCGGTTGGGTTACGACCTCATCTATGTCGCTCCACCTCAGTATAAAGACATGTGGGCAAAAGCCATGCGCCTTATTGACGCCAAGCCCGAACTTTTAAATGACGAAGGACAAATTATCGTGCAAATCAACCCAATAGAATGGTTTGAGCAAAGCTATGATAACTTTATTGAATTTGACCGCCGAAAATATGGTGATACGGAATTAATTTTCTTTGAAAAACCCTTTGAGGATTTCGAAGAGAATAGACCTGAAAATCAATCCGGTGTCAGACCTGTCGAGAATGACATCCTTAACTGACCCCTCTCGTCATAGGAATACAATCCCCAAAACGGTTTCGCGCCGGGTCTTTGACGCATGACAATCGGAATAAGTGTGTAAAGATCTTCCACCAAATCAAGTTTTAAGGCTTCTTTCTGTCTAAACCACGCAAGTCGTCCTTCCTCTGACTCTCGCGGTGTTCCTTCCAACAGTTTGGCTTTAAAAACAAAGAAAATGATGCCCGGTTTACTGTCAGTATCGACCACCACCTGACCGCAATATTGCATATGTTTCGCACTCAAACCGCTTTCTTCCAAAAGCTCACGGTGTGCTGCTTGCAAAACCGACTCGCCTTGCTCCACGTGACCCCCAATGCCATTCCATTTGTTTGGCCATATCTTTTTTTCTGGAGCGCCTTGAAGCAAAAGCACCTTGCCGGATTCGTTGACAGCAAACACCAACACCCTGGGGATTAAGGTGTAGCGCTTACTGTCAACTCCTTGATTTTCAACAGCCACTTTAGTGCAAGAACATCGGTAAACCGAGAATGTTTTTAATCTTCGGTCGATAGTTAGCAGCATCATAATACAAATCTACATCCACATGACGCTTGCCACTGGTAACCATCTCAAGGGGAACTTCGGTGTAATTACCATTCAAAATAGAAACCATGTTACCAAAATCTTTTCGCTTAGTCATTTGCATTGCTAACGCACCGTAGTTCATCGCGACCATACGATCAAGCATGTCTGCTGGACCGCTGCGCAATAAATAGCCTAATTTCTGGTACATGGTGTTATTGCCCGTTAAGATTTTGATTTGTTCTGAGAGCAAATCACCAATTCCACCTAATTTCTTATGTCCATAGGCGTCTTCTTCGCCTGATTCAACAATCAAACCACTATCCGTGATAGCGCCTTCTGAGATGACACAGATCGAATAATGTGACGGACTATCCTTTTTATCTTTAGCCAACATCTCGCTAAGCTCCACGAAATTAAAAGGCACTTCGCAGATAACGGTGCGATCCGCATAACTCAAATAACCTGTAATTAAACTGGTTTCGCCGGAATTGCGTCCAAAAAGCTCGACAACACCTATGCGTTCATGCGAACCAACAGAGGTTCTAAAGTGGGTAATCATCGACACTGCCTGAGTTACCGCGGTTGAGAAGCCAATACAATAATCCGTGCCGAGCACATCATTGTCCATCGTTTTAGGAATGCCCACAAGCGGGAAACCAGTATTATGCAAATGAACGGAATAGCTCAAGGTATCATCGCCGCCAATTGTAATCAATGATTCAATGCCGAGATGATCTAAAACTTCAAGAATATGGTCGGTATAGTCCATTGCGCCAGTTTTTTCATTCAATTTGCCTTTTAATGAATTTTTAAGAAACTCTGGCACCTCATGTGTGCGAACATGTGAGGGATTAGTGCGGGATGTATGCAGAAAGGTACCCCCGGTTCGGTCAACTCTTCTGACTGTGGCAGGCGTAAGCGGTCGGATGTATAAATCATGAGCGGCTTGATTGCCAATTTCATAATTTAACAAGCCCCCCCATCCACGACGAATACCGATGACTTCATAATTATCTTCACACGCGTTTAACACCACAGACTTAATCGCGATGTTTAATCCGGGCACATCGCCACCACCCGTAAAAATTCCTATTCGTTTTTTAGCCATAACAAACCTCCGTTAAATTGTTTCTATTAGTGCGTTCGAGCTTTTTAACGCCCACCATCGAAAATATTGCAATCCAAGCATGCAAAGCAGAGCCAACAATAAGATGATAAGTGTCGATTCAGCCGAAACAAAAGTTTCCTGATTGAATCCTTTGAACCAATAAACAACTCCGATTCCGAGAAAACTCAACCAAGTGATGATTCTACCACCCACTCGCCACTTTTCGTTTAAATACTTGTAAATAGCAAAAAGTGGAATGAACAACAGAATCATATAGCTTATTGGTTTTAAAGGATTGAGTAAATAGAGCAATAATACCGTCAAACTCAACTTCCATTGCAAGCCTCGTTGTTCTTTTGAAGGCAAACCGTACCACTCCACGAACAAATAGATAATCGTAATCACATGCAAACCAATCGATATTTGTCGGCTGGCACCTGGAAACAACTCACCAACACGCATTAAAGGAGTGTCGATCCAGGTGAACCGTGGATAAAGTAACAAATAAGCCTCAAACCACTCAGCTATCCAATTCGGGAATAGAATCAAGGCAATAAGTACCATAAAAAGAAGCCCAATAAAATAAATTGTTGTCAGTGAATTATCCCGCCTGGCGCCCATCCAAATCATAAAGAATATGGCAATAACAAGGCTGATTGGCAGCATCGCAAAAGCCAGAAAAAAAAGGACCCCAGCCATCCGACCTTGCTTATTCATTGCCAGCCAAATAGCCCACACAAGCAGGAAAATGTAAAATGGCAGGATACTGGCGGAGAGAATCATCTTTAGATTCGGATAAAAGAAAAGCGCCCCCAGACTCATCAATAGGGTCTCAATTAAGCTTAAGTCAAGACGGACGATCTTCAGGCAGAGCCAGGCACTCAAAATGACAGAAAGTTCGATAATAGTCATCCAAATAGCTTTCGCTATCGGATAGGGTAAAAAGCTCAAAGGAATGTAAAAAAGCACGTAAGTAGCCGGGTCTATAAACCTGCCCTTATCTAAACTGTCAGGCCTTGGCGAGGATTCCCCAAGCAACTCCAATGTCGCTTCAAACGTCTCTTGACTATAAGGTGACAATCCTGTCTTTATCCAATACTTCGCAGCCATGTAACGCGTGGCGAAGCCATCTTCTGAAGCAAACCGTTCAGATAAACGGATATTTAGGAAAGTAGCTCCCACAAGTGCCAAAATAATCAGGATCGGCAGCCAGATATTTACTGTCTTTTTTAGATACACAACATTCCTCGAATAACAGTCCGATTTTATCAGCAAGAACTGGGGTGGTCAAACTAACGACATGCGTTCGGCAACATTATCATTTGACTTGAAACGACAAAGCTG
>JAAZIH010000216.1 GCA_012800995.1 Chloroflexota bacterium | reverse complement strand
CCGAGTAACCTGCATAAGCCCCATAGCGGCTCAACATTGATGCGCGCCACAGCCATATCACGCATCGCGTCTTCATAAAGCTGCTTAATCTCTTCTACATAGCCAGGTTGGATAGCTCTGCCTGTATCCAGTTGCTGGGCATGCGCCAGGCGCATCTTGCCTATGCGCAAGCCCAAAGAAGCATGGCTTTTTTCGGCGGCGCTGAGTCCTCTTTGGGCTGCCGTCATGGCACCTTTCTGATTACCGACAAAAACATGGAATAAGGAAGTTAATAAGGATGTGTCGCGATGGAAGCGCTGGGGCTTTGATGGTGCCATAACCACACTATTTTGTTCAAGACGATTAAGCATGGCTAACCCATCCCGAAGACGACCAGTCCTAAGCATTGTGCGTGCTTCAATAAAATTTTGCTCTTCCTGATAATCCGGGCTCAGGGCGCGGGCTTTCGCCAAACTTTCAGCGGCTTTTTGTGGCTCGCCCTGGTTCAATTGATTTTCCGCAATTTGTGTCAGCAAACCCGCAACCTCACGGGGGCTTTCCTTGGCATCCATCAACTGCAATGCCCGGCTAAGCAGTTGACTGGCATTACTGGGTCGTAAGGTATCCAGGTACACCTGTGCCTGACCCTGCAAAGCCAATGCCATGCCATAGTTGTTATCCTGCTTTTGATAAATTCTTTGTGCTGTACGGTAAGATTCCAGCGCTAACTCAAACAAGGCTTCATTGCGTTGTACTTCGCCCATTAAATAATTACCAAATGCGTAGTCGTTTAACAAATGTCCCGGCAGTTGTCCCACAAAATAACCCACACTTTGATGCAGCCCCTGGCTCAAGAGCTTGCTCCCAACGTCATCGAGCAGTTGCATGACCCGCGGATAATCTTCCGCCGAAAGCAAATGCGAAATTGCCTCCTGCCAATCTTCATGCGCGATGAAGTAACTGGCAACTTTGCGATGGAGCTCTTTGGCTAAGCCTGGCTTTTTCAGAAGCTGCTCACGTAAAAAGTTTTTAAAAATATGATGGAAGCGGTAAACCCCTGGTTGAAGCTGTTCCAAAAACAAACCTTCGCTAAAAAGCTCGTAGAGTTCGTCCTGAGTATCCGTTCGATCCAGCAAGAAGTCACAGGTATTGCTGTCCAGAAACTTTAGGATTGAACAATGCGCCAGGAAAGTCTGTCGTTTCGGATTTTGTTTATCAAATACTTCTTCAGCGAGGTAATCAAACAGATAGCTCGCAGAGATTGGTTTTTCGTCTTCCAGAACTGAACTTAGCTGTCCTTCTGGATAAGAACGCAGATTATGCCAAACTGCTTGCAAAGCGACCGCCCAGCCTTCGGTTCGGTTATGCAACTTAAGCACATCTTGTGGCTCCAGACTGAGTTGGTAAACTTTATGGAACAAATCCTCCACTTCATCAACAGAGAAGCTAAAAGCATCCCGCCCAATTTCAAACAAACTTCCCTGGGCTTGCCAACGACTCATGGAGGGGAAACTGAGTGGTATGCGACTGGCAATCAGTACATGCAGATTGGCTGGCAGATGGTTGATGAACCAGTCGATCAGCTTCATGATTTCATCGGATTCTTCCACGCTCTGGAAATCATCCAGCACCAACAAAGCTTTTGTTTGAAGTCCGTCGCTCAAGGCATTCACCAGAGCAATAATCGCCTCCATGCCTTCAGCGTCCGAATC
The DNA here is from genome assembly GCA_012800995.1 of Chloroflexota bacterium. Taxonomy (GTDB): domain Bacteria; phylum Chloroflexota; class Anaerolineae; order Anaerolineales; family Anaerolineaceae; genus Mesolinea. Next base: position 195 of record JAAZIH010000216.1, on the reverse strand, counting down.
GAGCAAGAGCCGCAAGGCAGTTTGACCGTACTTGTGCTCACCGCGATTAAAAGCGGTGAAGAAGTTAGCTAAGAAAAGTTTAGGGTCACGCTCAGCAGAAGAAATGGAATACCAAAATACTGGGATGTCCAACTTTGAGATAAAACCTAAAATGGATGTCGTTTTGCCATAGCCCGTTCCCGCGCAAACAATGCT
>JAAZIH010000035.1 GCA_012800995.1 Chloroflexota bacterium | reverse complement strand
TTTTATCTTTGAACATCTACCGCTAACTCAACCTGGAATTCGAGGTTTGGCGCTTGGTTGTGGCAATGCCACGCAATGGCGGGAAAATCAAGCTCGCTACCCGTTAGATATCCGCATTGTTTTGAGCGAATTGTCTTTTGGAATGTTATCTGAACCGAGACTCACTTTTCAGGATGACCCGCGTTTTCAGATTTGCACTATGGATGCCCAATATATTGCATTCAAAGATGAGCAATTCGATTTCGTTACCGCGAATCATATGCTTTATCACGTTCTGGGGATCGCAATAGCCTTATCTGAAATCGCGCGAGTACTGAATCCAAATGGCATGTTGATGGCAGCAACGAATGGAGCACATCATATGCACGCATTGGACCATCTTCTGGAAACTTTTGACCCGGTTTACCAAGGGGAACATACCATGTCGAGTAGCTTTACTTTGCAAAACGGTGCTGGACAGCTAAAACACTATTTTGAAGAAGTGGAGATCATCCCGTATCAAAGCGACTTGTGGGTAACAGATGCAGCCTTATTGGCGGACTATGCCTGGTCAACACCCAGGGTACAGCTCTTGTTTAGACCTGAACAAAAAGAATCTCTTCAGAGATTCTTTCAAGAACGGATTGATGCTTATGGTGGGATCTACATACGCAAGGAAACAGGGCTGTTTATCGCGCGTAAGCCACGAAAATAACCACAATTGCTACTACCGCGCAATAAACTGCGAATGGCAATAGCGATTTTTCCTTTAGATAGCCAATGAACCATTTGATGGCAAAATAACCCACTACACCGGCAATCACAAAGCCTAATAGCAAGACGGGCAAAAACGCTAAAACACCGTCCATCTTGACAAGCTTTAGCACACTTAGCAAACCCGCGGCGAGCATAATCGGAACAGACATCAAGAAAGAAAAACGGGCAGCAGCCTGGCGCTGAAAACCCCGCGTGAGTCCGCCGGTGATAGTGGATCCAGAACGTGATACACCGGGGAATATGGATAAGGCTTGAAAGAAGCCAATTATGATCGAGTCTTTAACGGTCATGCTTTCAAGTTCGCGTGTCTTTTTAGACCATAGCTCGCTAACGGTCAGCAAAATGCCTGTAACAAAGAGAAACACGGCTGTCCAAACGGGGCTATCGAACAAGGCTTCGACCTGGTCTTGCAGCAAGAGCCCAATCAAGCCGGCAGGAATCGTCGCTAAAATGATATACCAGCCAAGGCGGCTGTCTGCGTTTGCAAAGGGATTGCGGTCTTTGATACCGGTAAAAAATGCCTTGAGAATATCCATCAAGTCCTGGCGGAAGTAGACAAAAACAGCGCCTAAGGTGCCCAATTGCACAAGCACGTCGAAGAGGAAGGCTTTTTGTGGGTCAAGGTTCCAGTTGAGCAGAAAAGGCACCAGAACCAAATGCCCGGAGCTTGAAACAGGCAAAAACTCGGTCAATCCTTGAACAATGCCTAAAATGATCGCTTGAAAATAAGTCATAATACCTCTGGTACGCGCGAAAGCTGTAGTTTTGCCAGGGCTTCATCAGCGAAGTCGTTCAAATAGCCACCGATAATTGCCTGACGCAAATCGCGCGCGAGCTGCACTAAAGTGTGCAGGTTGTGAATAGAGAGCAAGGTTGATGCCAGAATTTCTTTGGCGACCAGTAAATGGCGAATATAGGCGCGTGAGAAATGTTGGCAGGTATAGCAGCTGCAATCGGCGTCGATGGGCAGGGGATCACGCGCGTAGACAGCACCTTTCATGTTCAGTCTACCTGTATTGGTCATAGCGGCGCCATGACGTGCCAGGCGGGTGGGGTGCACGCAATCAAAAATATCCACACCACGCAATACGCCTTCAATAAGGTCTTCCTGTGTGCCCACACCCATCAGATAGCGCGGTTTTTCCTGGGGCAATATCGCGTTCACGTATTCAATGTTGCGGTACATGTCCTCTTTGCTTTCGCCAACCGAGAGCCCGCCAATGGCGTGACCAGGAAAATCCATGCTGCTGATAACATGGGCTGATTCCTCTCGTAATTCCCTGAAGATACCTCCTTGCACGATGCCAAACAAGGCTTGATCAGGGCGTTTTTTGGCACGCAAACAACGTTCAGCCCAAGCGTGGGTGCGCTGCATGGCTTCTTTCGCGTAGTCATGATCGAGCGGTTTGGCACATTCGTCAAATGCCATGATGATATCCGCGCCGAGTTTTTCCTGAATTCCAATG
>JAAZIH010000215.1 GCA_012800995.1 Chloroflexota bacterium | reverse complement strand
TTGCGAGCCATGCGGTAGGCAACTTCGGAGGTTTCCAGATCGGGTAGTTGCCAGCGGAAACCCTTGCCAAAATAAGCGGCTGAAAAGTGGTTGGGGTCATCACCCTGGCTTTGCACGGTGGTATTAGGCGTGCCTTTGGTGGCAAAACTGTGGTCAACGCCTATCAAAATCGCTTCCTTAAAGCCCAGATGATAGGCCAGTTGCAGACAAACATTCGTGACGGTGGCACCTTCCCAAACCCTGCCACGCAAATCCCGCGCGAACTTAGGTTCGGTATAGGTAGTGTAAAGGAAATGGGTGTAATCGTCCATCTGCAACCACTTTCGCGCGCGCCAGGAGAAAAACTTGGGCATCTTGAGGGCGTTAAATTCGTCTACGGATTGTTCCACGACCAAATCGTTGATACACACTAAAACATCTGGCTTAAAGTTCAGCTCCTCTTCTGCTAAAAAAATGCGGTTCATGCCAATGGCGAAGTCGTTTTTGAGCAAACTTAAATTGGTGTTCTTCAAAGAGGGACCATTGCCCACGATAAAACAGCGTTCGCCTTTATGGCTGTTCTTTATTGCACCCAATTTTTGTATTGACTCTCTTCGCCAGGGGTGTAGATACGCAATGGGTACAGTTGGTAAACGGCGCAGGCCGTCATAAAGATTGCGCGCCAGGCGGCCAGGTTTTGAAATTTGTCGGGTTTCTTCGCTCATTTTCTCTCCTATAAATCCATATTAAAACAGCGAAAGCTGAAAAAGCCCTTCGCAAAAACTTTTTCGGTGAATATCTGTTAATCCCAGCTTTTGAATGGCTTTTATATGGTCAGGGCTGCCGTAACCCTTGTTTTCAGCAATAAAATAAGCCGGATATTTTTCCGCTAAGTCTATCATGCGCGCGTCGCGGGCTTGTTTGGCTAAAACGGAAGCACAGGCGATGCTCAGCGAGCGTTGGTCGCCCTTGGTCAGGCTTGTTTGTGGGGTATTCAGCTTAGGGACGGCAAAGTAATCGATTAAGATATGATCGGGTTTTACGCGCAAGCTATCCACAGCCAGATGGAAAACTTTCCTGCCGGCACGCGCCATACCAATGGCGTCGATTTCGGCGGCTTCTATCCAGGCAATTGAAAAATCCAAGGCGAGTTCGCGGATGAGAGGGGCTAATTTTTCGCGGTCAAAAGCGGAAAGCTGCTTAGAATCGCGAACTTCAAACAGTTTAAGGGGGATATCAGGGTCATCGGCAGGTAAAACCACCGCTACGCCGCATAAAGGGCCTGCCAGGGCACCCCTGCCGGCTTCGTCCAGCCCGGCAACGCGCGCCTTGCCATCCGCCCAAAGCTGGCCTTCAAGATCGAGCGTAGGCCATGGGGGAATGTTGGCTGGGTCAAAGCGTTTAGCCACGGTACATGCCTTGCTTGCGGTTGTGGCGGATGCGCCAGAGGTCGTGGAACATGCGCCAACTGTCCTTGAAGACATTGATGCGTGATCCTTCCTGGTAGTACCAGAGGACGGGTACTTCGGTGATGGTATAGCCAAGTTCACGCGCGACCGCTAAAACTTCCACGTCAAAACTCCAACCACTCATCGTCTGTAGCGGAAAAATGCGCTGAGCGGCTTCGGCACTAAAACATTTGAAACCACATTGCGAGTCTTCAATCCCGGGTAGCACGATTAACTTGACCAGTAAATTAAAAGCTCGCCCAATAAGATGGCGGTATTCGGGCTCATCGACGCGTTTCGCGCCTTTGGCTTCGCGCGAGGCAATGGCAACATGATAATCAATGTCTGGCGCTAAGAACTTATCAAGCTCCATTATGGGCATGGAGAGATCCGCGTCTGCCATAAAGCGGTACGTTCCACGAGCTTCGAGCATGCCCTGTTTTACCGCGCCGCCTTTGCCGGGTTCTTGGCGCGAAATCAGGCGCAGATTGGGCATTTTCTCTTGCCAGTCACG
>JAAZIH010000214.1 GCA_012800995.1 Chloroflexota bacterium | reverse complement strand
TCAATCGTCATGAAGAAGGAGAACTATGAATGATATCTTAGACAAAATTAATGAGTATAAAGGCGGGTTAGAAAAACTTATCGCTAAGATTCCTGGCTTTAAGGGGTACATCGCGCTTAATGACCGCCGTAAATCTGACAAACTGCTGCGTGAGATGATCGTCAGAGAGTACGAAGTTCAATATCAGCGTATTTCTGGAGTACAACGCGCTTTAATTTCCGCTGGTGAATTAGGAGCAGTCGGTGAACTTGAAAATGCTGCTATTAAACTTCGCCAGTTCATCGACCGTGTTCGCACTGCTTCTTATGGTTATGCTGGACTCTTTGACGCAATAAGAATACGTGAAGCAGAACTTGAAACAGTTTACCGATTTGACGCAATGTTGCTTGATAAAAATACTGAAATTGCTCGCGCAATTGATCATGTTGAAGCCTCAATCGGCACAGACGGTCAGGCTGCGGCTATTAGAAATCTTATTACCCATGCTCAAGAAGCCATCGTAGCATTCAACAAACGCTCCGATATCATGAAGGGCATCATAATCCAGTAAGTTCCAGGAGGACATAATGGCTAGAATTTTTGACGTTGTAGAATATCCACGTGAAATGGTGGACGAAATCGTCCATCGCTTCCCAGAAACAGGTGTTGCAGACCTGCGCATCGGCTCACAAGTAATTGTTCGCGAATCGCAAGTAGCGGTTTTCTTTAGAGATGGTCATGCCTTAGACGTTCTCGGTCCTGGGCGCCATACGATAACTACCGCCAATATTCCCATCTTGACTGGTATGATTGGCACTCTCTTTGGTGATCGTACACCCTTTACCGCAGAAATTTACTATGTTTCCATGCGCGAATTTGCTGATCGAAAATGGGGAACTCCCCAACCTATTATTGTCCGCAATACTGGTGTTGGTTTAGGCGTTGCCCTACTGCAAGGTTTTGGTAGTTACAGCTTCCAGGTAGCGGATCCTCAGCAATTTGTAACCCAGATTGTTGGTCAATTACATACTTACCGCACACAAGACATCGAAAACCGACTTAGAACAATGCTTTTGTCTAAACTCCAGGATGTGTTGGGCGAAACAACCGCGAAGAAGAACGTACTTGACCTTATTGGTTTGACAGATGAACTGAGCGCTGCTGTTAGAGCCAAAGCTCAGGATGATTTCCTGGCACTTGGTTTAATGCTTAAATCCTTCTACATTGGAAACCTGAAACCATCTGATAAATCCGCTGCTGAACTGCGTGATATGGGCATGCTTGATATGCAAACTTACATGCAGCTCCAGGCTGCTGATGCGATGCGTGACGCTGCTCAAAACCCATCTGGCGGTGCCGGATTGACTGCTGGAATTGGTGCAGGTATGGGCGTTGGACAAGTCCTGTCTGGTGCGTTAGCTGGGTTCCAGGCTCAAACACCCCAAGGTACACCTATTGGTTCTCAAACAGGAGCATCTTTACCGGAACTAATGACACCTGAAAATGTCGCTGAATACCTCAATGTAACGGTCGAGGATGTGATGTCCTCAATCAATTCAGGTGATCTAAAAGCGCGCAAGAT
>JAAZIH010000213.1 GCA_012800995.1 Chloroflexota bacterium | reverse complement strand
TATCGATGAGTTTCCGCAGTTCACTTTTTTGTTGTCGGATATTCATCCACATATGCTAAGTATGCCTTTTGTCTTATTAGCCATTGCTCAGGCTTTGAATGCAATAAAGGGTGGATGGTCGGCAAACTCCGAAAGCGTGACTTTGTTTAGGCATTATAATCCTTTGGTGACATTTTTTGCGGTTATAAGTTTGGGTGGAATCGCGTTTATGAATACCTGGGACTTTCCCTTCTATCTTGTACTTATGGCTGCCGCGTTGGTTTTTAGACGATATCGACAGTTAGGCTGGGATGTGAAACGTATTTACGAGTTTTTAGCCATAGTTATTGTTGGCGGTTTACTGAGCATCGTCTTGTATTTGCCGTTTTACTTGAGCTTCGCCTCACAAGCTGGTGGCATATTGCCAAGCCTAGCATTTTTTACCCCAGGAAAGTCGTTTTGGATTATGTTCGGGCCATTTCTAATACCAATAACTGCCTTCTTGTTGGTCGAATTTGTGAGAAAGAAAGCTTATAAGCAGATAGCGATTCCACTATTTATAACATTGGCATTGTTCTTTCTTTTGTTCTTAATGTCCTGGGGGATTGGGTTTGTTTTGGCACATAGTGAGACTTCTTCTGGTTTTCTTTTAGGATTGCAGGGTGCCATGAGCACTAAACAACTTTTGAGTGAAAGTATTTTGCATCGTCTAAAGGCACCTGGTACGGCAATCACGTTATTCATGATTTTTGTGTTGAGCCTGTCCTTGCTATTGAATAAAAAAGATAAGATGAACAAGCAAGTGAATAAAATGCCACCGGTTCATAATCAAGCACCACAAAACTCACATTTTATTTTTGTGCTGTTTCTAATCATTCTTGGTGCTTTGCTTACATTAGCACCTGAATTTGTTTACCTGCGAGATAACTTCAGTTGGCGCATGAACACGATATTCAAGTTTTACTTCCAGGCTTGGATTGTTTGGTCGCTTTCTGCCAGTTACGCCATCGCGGTTTTGATAAATCGCGTGAAAAAGGGCAAGTTGCTCAATGTTCTTTTCTCTGGTTTGATATCCATTTTAGGAATTGTTACTTTTGCAATAAGTTTGAATGATAGAAAACCTTTTTTTGATACAGTCAACCCGACTAAGTTTGGCGTGTTAAAAGCGGACTGGCTCGTTTTAATTATTGTCATCCTTTTTGTGATATGGTTTGTATGGCATCTTGCGAAAAAACAATATTCAGCCGCTTTTGCTGTTATTGGGGTGATGGCCATATTTGGTGGTTTGATTTATCCTGTTTTAGAAATATGGAATAAAACCGAAAGATTTGAACCACACCTGGGTTATACGCTGGATGGGAAGCGTGTTTTTAGAGAAAGTTATCCTGACGCGATGCTCGCTGCTGAGTGGCTCGAAACAGCGCACGTGGGTGTGATGGCGGAAGCGGTGGCTGAACAGGGTGGTTCCTATACAAGCTATAATTTGATTTCAACTTTCTCTGGCATGCCATCTGTTTTGGGATGGGTAGGGCATGAGCATCAATGGCGCGGTGGCGGTGTGGAAGTTGGAACACGCCAACTAGATTTAAAAGAGCTTTACAGCACCAGGAAAGTTGAACGTGTGAAAGAAATAATCGCCCAATACCATATTCGCTATATTGTTTTTGGTAACTATGAGCGAGATACTTATCGGACAACGGATGAGCTTTTTGCGCAATTTTTTGAACCAGTTTTTAGCTCCGATTCTTTAACAATTTATGAGGTGAAACCCTGATATGGACTACAAAGCCCAAAGCCAAATTGGCTTAAATCGTAAGGAATTAATCTGGCTCATCACCTTAATAGCGATAGCCTTAATTGTGCGCATTATTCATCTTGGGACAATGCCTTTTCTCGCGGATGATGCCAGCTTAGCTGCAGACGCATTGGCTTATGCTCAATTTAATGAGCCTGAATTTTCCGCTCTGCCAGCATATACTGGCGTCACTGGTGGTATCTTTTATGTCTTAGGACATTCTGCCTTTTTAGCGCGATTATTACCAGTCATTGCGGGATGCTCCCTCGTTGTAGCTGCTTTTCTTATGACGAAACGTTACGATTTGCGAGCAGCTATCGTTTTCGCCCTTGCTTTGGCATTGGATCCCTTTATGGTTTCAATGTCCCGCCAAATTTATACGCCTTTAATTGCTTTAGCAGGCATTATTTGGGCAGTTTTCTTTATCGAGCGAAGAAAGTATATAATCGCAGGCATTTTTACCTCGATTGCTTTCCTGGGCGGATATTATTTTTGGGTCTTTTTAATCGCTTTCGTTTTTATCTGGGTTATTGGAAAACAATTGAAGATTGAACATTTCAATGACTATGGTTCAATTGTCAAAGATAAAAGTTTTCTAATTCCATTCTTATTCACTTTTGCGATTTCATTGATCATAGTTTCAACTGGTTTTCTGCTAAGGCCAGCGGGATTAGGGGATATTGCATCAGGATTAGTCGCTTTTATAAGATTGTTTGGACAACGATATGAACTTCCGATCTATCACAGTTTTTATGTCTTGTTTGCATTTGGGTTATTTCCCTTGATAGGCGGTATTATTTGGCTTACTAAGAAAACTTCCGATGATAAAATAAACTATAGACGTTTTATAATTCTGTTTATTCTAATAGCTCTAATCCTTTGTGTTTTATTCTCCCGAAAGGATATGGGGGTAGCTGTTTTATTGTTTATTCCTTTGTGGTTTATGACCGCGAAATGGCTTGCTGGACTACGGATAGACATAAAAGACAAAGCACCACAAAAAGCGGGTAGTTTGTTCCTGTATGTCGTTTTCATGGTTTACATTGGGATGAACGTGAAACGTCTATTTAACTATGGTATAGGAGACCCTATAACTTTACAAATTGGATTAGCGACAATAGCTGGGGTCTTGCTTGTGTTGATTATCTTCTGGTTAAGTTCATTAACTTTAGGAATTAAAAGAGCTGTGCCACTATTCACGCTGGCATTGGTATTAATTTTGAGTTCTGTGATGATAAGTAAAACTTTCAACAGCTTTGATAAATTTACCATGCAAAATCAACTTAGCCTCAATAGTGACCCTGTTGTTTTGGGGAATATTCAACAAGTTCAAGCTATTGAACCTTTCGAGAACTATGGACGAATTAACTTTTCGGAAGCAACGGTAAAAGTTGAAGATATAGAATACGATTTGCGCTGGCATCTGAGAGAATTTGCTGCAAAAGAAGATAATAAGGCGCCAGAATTCATCATTACAGTAGATGCTATAACACCTAACTATGATGTGTCTTATCGCGGAACACGCATAGAACTTAGTCAAACAATCAATTGGCGGGATCTTGATATACAAAATTATTTCTTCAGTTTAGTTGAAGCATCTCCCATCTGGAATATCGAAACAGCCTGTCTTTGGGCACAAACAAAATTGTTCACAGGAGCGAATTGAGAAATGAAGAAAGAATGCTGCGAAACAAAACCAAGCACAATTGCAATCGATGGGCCGGCTGCTTCCGGTAAATCAACCATTGGTGCCATTGTAGCCGATAGATTAGCCTATGTCTGGCTCGATACGGGTATTATGTACCGGGCGGTAGCTTGCGAGGCTTTGGAAACGGGTGTGTCTATTGATGATGAAAAAGCTGTAACGCAATTGGCTGAAAAATTGGATGTGGACGTTTTACCAGCAACGGTTAATGATGGCAGGCAATTTGACGTATTAATCAACAATAAAGACAGAACATGGGAAATTCGCTCCAATGAAGTCAATGGATCTGTGTCTGAAGTTTCTGTTTACCCAGGTGTGCGAGTGGCTATGACAGAATTGCAAAGAAAAATAGCCTCAAAAGGTGATATTGTTGTGCTTGGTAGGGACATTGGGACAGTAGTGCTGCCAAATGCTGATTTAAAAATATATCTGGATGCTTCAATTGAAGTTCGCGCCCAACGCCGTTTGCTTGAAGAACTCGCCAGAGCTAATCAGCTTGATTTGCAGAAGACGATTGAAATGTTACGTCATCGTGATGTGATTGACTCATCACGTGAACACGCACCGCTCAAAGCCGCCGATGACGCCATTTTGATAAATACAGACAACTTAACAATTGACGAGGTAGTGGATAAAATTCTAAAGATTGTTCAAAACTGGACTAAAAAGGAAGCGAATTAACTTGCCCAGCATGCTATAATTTTTACTGTCATGAATTCATTATCGAGCACGTTTTATATTCAATCACTTAATCTGCCTGAGAACATTCCCTTTGGCACTTGGTTTTTAATTTTTTTATTTCTTGGTCTATTGATTTGGAGCCTTTTTCATCTTCGAAAACCAAACATCAGGCTTGATAAAAAGCAGACATATATACTCATAGCCGCAATTATCCTTGTTGTTCCAGTCAATTTATTGGGGATAAAGCCTAAGATAAATGCGCTTGATATCTTATCCTTTTTTAACGTGCCGTATTTTTTTATTGGTTTTTTGCAAGTCGCGTTGATCATCGTCACTTTAGGATTTGCAGGACTTATACCTTCTTTCATTGTCAGTTTATTGACAGGTTTGATGCAAACACTCATCCAAAAGCAGGACCCCGCAATTCTCACTGTGTATGCGGCAATTCCAATCATACTTAGCGTGGGTTTAGTTCTCCCAAGGTTTCAAAGACCAGCCTGGCGAGGCAAGAATGCATGGATAGTTGTTTTTCTGACCTGGTTAAGTTTACTGCTGCTCATTCTTATTCTCTTTGGTACACGCGCTCTGTTTTTACGGATGGTATTTGAAGCCGCCGTGCTGCGTTACTGTATATTTCTGTGGTTAAGCTTTTTGCCTGCATTTGCTATTGCCTCAATTGCTTTTTGGATAATCCTGAACTGGTATCCTGGTGCATGGCGGTTGGAAGCATTTATAAATCGACAAAACAGTTATGATGAACTAAAACCTGCGATTGACCAAATTCGAACACTTAGCAACGGAAACTACGAATTTGAAATTATCTCAAAATTAAGGAAACCTGAATTACGCGCGTTATATAGCGCATTAGAATCATTGCGAAAACATCTGCAAGCGAAACATGAGGCACAATCAAGGCTTTTATCTTTAGATCCGTCCCATTATTCAAAAGAAGGCTACGATCTTGTTTTGTCTTCCATTCTTCGTGCAGCCTTAACCCGTGACGCAAAATCTGCTCGCCTCTTGCTATTGGATGGTTCAAAAGAAAATCTTCAGAAAAACATCCGTTCACGTTTTGGGCAAGGTGATAACACCCGACTTTATGCCTATCTGGATGCGAAAATTTTGGATAAAATGGGTAGCCAGGACCTGCTGATACTGACAGATATTAAAGTGGACCACTACTTTGGTCTAAGTGCTGGGTCGCCATTTCCACAATCCATTATCGCATTGCCTCTAAGAGATAAAGGTCGAAATCATGGC
>JAAZIH010000212.1 GCA_012800995.1 Chloroflexota bacterium | reverse complement strand
TGAGCTTGTGCAAGGGCTCGCCCAGACATTTTTATCTGAAGAGCATGAAAAAGTTTTTGATGCAGAGCAAAAGCTTTCTATAGAAGATTTGAGAACCCGTGGACAATTGGAGCAATTTGCCGGTCTGAACCAGGATGCGATCAGTTCTTTTGATAAATCCCGTGAAGAACACAAAAAAGAACGCGTTGCTTTTCTTCAAAAAACCGCGAAAGACCTCGAAAAAATCCAGCCTGATGAAGCCCTCAAGACTTGGGAGGAAATTCTCAGCCTGGATCCTGACAACGAAACTTACATCAGCGAATATGCTGAATTTCTCATTGCCAAAGGCGATGTGCATCAAGCACTCTATTTGCTCAACACGCTCTCTGATAACACGACGAGATGGCTTTTCTCCGTTCGCCATCCTCAGTTTGCTGCAATTCAACCCAATTTTGAGCATGAATTTGACCCTGAGCAACTCAATATTTTCACGACGAACCAGAAATCCCGGTTTTTGAGTAAAACTGACAAACAACTTGCTGCTGAATTTTCTGCCAAAGTCAAAAACTTTGCAGTTGCCAACGAATTAATCAACAAAGCTTTATTCGAAAACCCAAACGATATCGCGGCTATTGAACTCGCGGGGCAAATCCAGCAACGATTGGCTTATTTACCTGAAGCGATTCAGAACTTCAGTATGCTTTCAATACTGGAACCCAAAAACCGTGAGTATAAACAAGAGCTTACACAACTTTATATCAAAGCGCATGAACCACAAAAAGCGCTTGAAACCTTCAGCCAGGTAATTGAGAGCGATACATCAGTCTCCCGTGAAGATTCGCTCTACTATGCCAAACTCGCTATTGATTCAGGTCAACCCGATATCGCTATCCCAATCGCGCAAGACTTTTTATCTCAGGACTCTCTGGATGGTGAAGCGATGGTCATTCTCAGTGAAGCGCTCATTCAAAGTGACCGCACGGAAGAAGCTCGCGACCTCCTCAAACAAGCGTCAGCCTTGGCTCCAGAAAAAACGGATAGCTGGCTTGCCCTGGCACGCATTTGGAATAATCTTGGCGAAACAAATCAAGCCTTAAGCACATTGCAAAAAGCACAGGTCGCTTTACCCGATGACGCTCAAATCCTTTACGCTCTGGGTAAGCTTTACCTCGACCATGGTCAATCCTCCGAAGCGGCGCACACTCTCAAACAAGCCTTGGGCATTCAACCTGACAGTATGGATGCAAGTATTGCTTTGACCAAGGCTTTGCTTAATCAAGGCAAAACCGAAGAAGCCTGGGATACCATTGTGCCCTTTGAAAGTGAATTTAACAGCAATCCTCAATTGGCTTTGGTACTGGCTGAAACACTCGCTGCTGGAAAAGAAAACCAACGCGCTAACGTTATTTATAAATTCGCCTGGCAAAGTCTAAAAAGCAATGAGTCCCTGGTGGCTTACATCCGCAACCTGCTGACATTATCAGAACAAGATGACGAAAAATCGACACAAACTATGTCAGATCTGCAGGAATTGCTCCCAAGTTTACAAGACCGCACAGCAACCTTCGACGCTAATTTTGAAATGAGGCTTTTAGAAAGCGATGTAAAAGCCAGGCTTGGACAGCTTGAAGAAGCTTATGAGGATTACATCTACCTCCTCGATCAACCTGAAGCCAAAGCGCCACGCTTCTATCAACATTTACAGCGACAAATTGGTTTAGTCGCCTTTGATTTGGGCTTTGAAGATATCGCCATGGCATCTTTACAAGAAGCGGTCTCTTTCAACGCCAACGATCTCACATCACGCCACGCGCTCTCCCATGCGTATCTCAAATCCGGGCTGATTGATGAAGCCATCTCAAGCGCGCAAACCGCTCTTCAACTGGCATCAACTGACCCTGAAAACGTTCTCTGGTACGCAAAATTTATGCAAATGAATCAAAGACCGCATGACGCCATCCAGGCTTTAAAAGATGCTGTCTATTTGCGTTCAGAAGAACAGATATTACATCTCTCTTTGGCACAAATTTATTTGGAAAACAATGCCATCGATGAGTCAAAAATAACTTTGAGCAAAATGTTGGAAACTTCGGATATCTCCACGTCAGATTATCTGAAGGTAGCCAGTCTCTATATGCAGATGAATGAGTCCAAACTCGCGACTGAAATTCTGGAACGCGCCATTTCTGAGAATGAAAGTCTGAATTACATCCAGTGCTGCGAAATAGCTTATGCCCTGTTAGACAATCAGCAGTCGTCAATTGCCCTCGATTTTTTGAATAAAGTAAAACAAAAACACGCTCACCAACCAGGTTTTAGTATCTTGCGGGCGGACGCATATGCTGAGGATAAACAATACCAGCCCGCCCTGCAGTCCTTAGAGCCTCTTCTCAAACGTGCGGAAGAGGGAAATACTGACTTCTTGCAAAGTAGTTTCTCACCTAATTTAAGCCATGGTTATCTGCCATTTGACCTTAGCAACCTTCAGCTCAGAGCCGCACTTTTACATCGCGCTATGGGCAACTATACTGAGGCAATCAAACATGCCCATCTTTCACTAAAATCAGACCCCGGCAATTCTAATGCGCAACTCATTAAAACTGAATTAGCCTTATCTACTGCAGAGCAATACGAGCTCAATAACACTTTAGAGTCTTTGAACAACAAAGCACAACTCAGTTCAACAGACATCGATATTATTAGAATACTGACACTGGATGCCTTGCTCAATGTTGATATGACAAAAGCTGGTCTTCTTTTTGAAAACTTCTTAAGCAAAGATGAGCAAAACCTCATCAGCATGGCTGTGGGCGTGCTTACAACAGAAAATCAGCAACAGTCTCACCAAGCTATGGCATTTCTGCAGATTATGAAAGATCGTCAAGCTTCTCAACCTGAAGAAGAGCATCCTAATCTGGCTAAACTTCAAGAATTTAGCAGTCTTTGGGAGAAATGTGCAGTCGCTATCGTCGCCTGGAGAATGCTGGACTGGGACTTCGCCGATCAAATATTTAGGCAGTGCTTGCGTATTTGTGATTCAAACCCACGCCTAAACCTCACACTCGCTGAATACCTCGCAGATAAAGCGAGGATGAAAGCTCTTTCAAAGACATTAAAAGTGAGCAAGCGTTTAGCTAAAAACCTGAATGATACCAAATCCGATGAAGCTCTTTTTGACGAGCGACTTTCAATGGCAAAAGGTATTATTCCAGCTGATAGTGTTGTAGCTGTAGAAATCATAGGCAAAGCTCAGTTCACCGGCCATTTACCAGAAGAAACTAATCTGGACACATTGCTTTATTCAAGAAAACTTGCTATACAGGTAGTGGCTGTGACCAAGAACCCAGGCATCATTTCACAAATAATGGCTGCCCATCCGCACGATGATGATTTGCAGTTCCAATACGCTATTAAACTCCTCGATAGACAGCCTGCGAATGCTGTGGAAATCTTAAACAAGATTCCTATTATTCAAAGCCGACAAGCTTTGTATCATGTTGCCCTGGCAATCGCGCAAGCTGACCAACCCCAAGAAGCTGAAGAAGCCATTCAACGCGCCTTAAGCATTTGGCCAGACGAACCCGAATGGCTGGCGCTTTTGGCAATGTTCCAGAAGCAACAAAACAAACTTAGTGATGCCAAAGACAGCATTAGCATGGCGATTGAGCTGGAACCCAACAACAGCCAATACTGGCATTCATTGGGTGAAATCAAATGGCTTGAAAAAGATTACCATGCCGCAATAAAGGATTACGAGAAAGCCAACACCCTCAAGCCAAACGCCATCCCTGTTTTGGAAGCCCTCGCGGATCTTAATCGCCAATTAGGTGAATACAAAAAATCGATCGAATACCAAAAAGAGCTCTTAATCCTCGAGCCCGGCAATCTGAACGCGCTTGAATCGTTGGCTGAATTACATTTCATTATCCAGGAATACGACCAAGCGATAGTTTACGCCGACCAAGTCATTGATAGCTCACTCAAGTGTGAACGCGCCTTAAAAGTCAAAATAGAATCGCTGATTGTCCGCCAGTCTTTTGATGAAGCCAAAAAATTGGCTCAGGACGCAATGCTCATCGCGAAAGATCCTATCGCTTTTGAGATCTATCGTATCCGCATTGAAGCCCGCGATAACCCCGCAACTGGTTTGCGTATGGCAACCAGCCTCGCACATGAACATCCTGACTACCCCAATGTGCTTAATTTACTGGCACAATACCAACTATTACTTGATCAAAGTAAAAACGCGGAAAAGACATTGCTCCAAAGCCTGAAATTAGAAAACAAAAATGCGGAAACTTTGCTCGCATTGGGCGCGCTGTACCGCTTATACAATCAACATGACACGGCTCAGGTTTATCTCAAGCAAGCCATTGAAGAAAACCCAAGCCTTATCGAGGCTTATCTTGAACTTGGTCAGAGTTATGAAGACCAACGCTTGAACGAACAAGCCCTCAAAACTTACAATAAGGCGATTGAACAAGTCAGCAAAGACCCCCGCGCTTATGTGCACGCCGCCAACGCTTATAAAGCCAGTCGCGATTTCCGCAGTGCTGAGCTGATGCTCCAAAAAGCCGCCCAACTTGCCCCCACTGACCAGAGCATCCGCCGTCAACTGGCAGCTATTGTCGCACAAAACCTTCTCAATAATCTCCAAGAGGCAACAAAACGAAAATGAGACCATACCCAATCAACAACGCTGAAGAAATTATGATTGTCAGACGCAGTAAATTTCTGACGATTGTTCAAACCGCGATGAGCAACCGAGAATTCCAGTTCGTCCGTCAAGCTTGTCTTATATGGATGGCAAGCTACCCAGGCGACCTTTTGGTCAACTTAATTTACGCAACCGCATTGGTTGAACTGGGTGATAATGACATGGCCATCGCGACCCTTGAACGACTCATTCGTTTTGACCCGGAATTCACCGAAGCGCTGGCCCTCTGTGCCCGTCTAAAAAATCATAACAATATCGACATTGAAACCGCTCTAAGCTATTTAACCCGCAACATCGTGCCGGATAAATCTCTGTCACCCTGGCTGCACGCGCTTAATCAGGCTCGCGCTGAGTTTGAAGCAGGGGAATATTCTGCAGCTGAAAAATCTGTATTGGAAAGTCTCGCTCACAATCCTAATTTGCCTCTTCCCGCGATTATGCATTTGCATGTTGTCTTGCAGATGAGCAACGCGACTTTATTAAAAACTCTTTCTGAGCTCTACAGCAGTCGCTGGAAAGATTGTCTACAGATCAAAATATTTTCTGCCCTGGCAGATATGAGCAATGATAACGATTCCGCTGGTGTAGAAAAGTTACACTGGGCTGCCGCGCATGATGTCAGTGGGCAGGTTGTTCATCGCTTGCTTGGCCCAAACCATGTTTATCAACCCTTGTGGCCCGAAGACCTTAAGGTCTATCTCGACTTACCAGTGCCAGCGAATGTCGCCGCGGAATTAGGCTGGAACATCCTCGCTTCCGGAAGTTCAGGCGCTCAATCAGCTACAGCTCACTCAACAACATCTGCTCAAGTATTATTTGACGCGCCAACCCAAGCTGTCTCAACAAAAGACATGAGCGCCGAAGAGGCAATTAAAGCTCTGTTATCAGAGCAAGCGACTGTACCGCTGCGGCCAGGCAAACTCTTTGATATTCTTCAGGAAGATCCGAATATCGCAGCAGATTATTCTGAAATTCCCACCGCATCATTTTTTAAGGAAGATATTGCAACACTTCCAGTAGATGGAAATTTTAAAACTCAAAATTTTGATGAAAGTATTTTCAATCAGGAAACCCGCCAAACTGTTGCGGCTTTAGATGAAATTCAGTCCGATTTCGATCAGGTTACCCGTAAAATTAACCGTCCCGAGCTATCCAACGCTGATACGCGCTTCCCCAGCTATGTGTTCATGACCAGTCGTAATAATCTCAACAAAAAGTACGGTGAGAATACCAGCCAGGTCATCATTGACTCTATCCGTAATCTTTCCGCAAAGATACTTGAACTACCAGGTTGGAATAGCACCGTTTTTATTCCTGACGATCCCGAAAATGCCAATGAATTAGGCACGACTTTATTAGAAACATCAAATGCTGAGACCTTAAAAAGAGCGCTCATCGACCTTGACAGCAAACTCTCCGTTAAGGGAGAAATGATTGGCGCTTTACTCATCGTTGGCGGAAATGATATTGTTCCGTTTCACTTGTTACCCAATCCAACAGACGACAGCGATCCAAATGTGCCGTCTGATAACCCCTACGCGACGCTTGACGATAACTATTTCGTCCAACAATGGCCCGTGGGTCGTCTACCCGATGAAAAAGGAAAAGACGCGGGTTATCTTCTCGAACAATTACGCTTCTTAAACAATGAATATAGCATCAAAAAGAAGACTAAAAAGAGTTTTGTCAGTAATTTCCTCGCAACGCTCTTTGGTGCGCTGTTCAACTGGTTACGCATGTTCAGCACCAAACCGCAGAACGCCAATCATCTTGGAGTGAGTGCTGAGGTATGGAAAAACGCTTCTTCTGGCGTTTTTGGCGTCATAGACGATGCGAAACGTCTGCTTACTTCACCACCCACGACAAACAAAAATATCCTTGAAAACCGCAAAGCTAATGGCAAATTTGGCTACTTCAACTTGCATGGCTTAAAAGAAAGCAACGAATGGTACGGTCAACGTGATCTAAGTCGCGAGGGAACCGATATTGAATATCCAGTAGCATTAAATACCAAGACATTTACCGAAACAACCGGCGCGCCCTCAATCGTTCTGAGTGAGGCTTGTTTTGGAGCCTGGGTTCTCGACAAAAAAGTAAATGAATCTGTTGCTCTTAATTTTTTGTCGCGTGGTACGCGTGCTTTTGTTGGATCAACAGTCATCGCTTACGGCGCGCCAGGTAAAACGCTCGTCGCGGCAGATCTCCTGGCACATCATTTCTGGACCCATGTAAAAAACGAAGTTGCCGTTGGTTATGCGCTAATGCGCGCGAAATTGGCTCTCGCCAGCAAAATGACTGCTGACCAGGGATTCCTTGACGGCGAAGACCAAAAAACCATTCTATCTTTCGTCATTTACGGTGATCCGCTTGCCAGCAGCAAAGACATCAGAGAAATGACCAAACCCATCGTGCGAGTAGCGACCTCCCCCGTTATTAAGACCATCAGCGATTCCAGACCGGATATGATTATCAAGCAGGATGAGATGCCGAATGAAATTTTGGATAAAGTTCGTAAAGTCATCAAATCCTATGTGCCAGGCATGGAAGAAGGAAAAATGGCGATTAGTCCCCTGTTGGGCGTGATGCAGTCCAATGCTGATCCAGAACTTGACCGAAAGAACACACTTGAAGCCATTCAACAGAGTCAACGATACGTCGTTACTGTAAAAAAGAGCTATGAATATCGTTCAAAGAATTTTGATCAGTTTGCCCGCATGACCTTTGACCAAAAAGGCAAGATGGTCAAGCTTAGTACCTCTAAATAACAATTGTGGAGATAGAAAGCCATGCTACAAAATAGAATTATTGAATTTTTTATGTTAATTCCTCTTCTAAAAAAGGTTTTAACGGACTCAGATGCAGCTGAAGTTCGTCGGGTGGAAAACATTCTCATCGAAAACAAAATCCCTTACCGCATCAAAACCTATCAAACCCGGGGAAGCATAGGCATGGCAATGGATTCTCGGTCTTATGCTGCTTCCAACTTAGCCATGTATAAAGGTTCAGGTACCCCATCAGTAAGCTAT
>JAAZIH010000211.1 GCA_012800995.1 Chloroflexota bacterium | reverse complement strand
TTTTTGGGGTCTTCATCAGCGATAAGCTGACGCCACAAGGGCAGCTCGCCCAATTCTTCAACCACTTCTTCATCTTGCTCAAGCTGTGGATCAAAGCCCAATTCCGTTGCCACAACAGCCGCGGTATCAAAATCAATCTGCTGATTGATACTCGCCATCACGCCATTGGACATCAATATTTTAATAACCTGCACCGCACTTGTATCCAGCATCGCGGAAAGCTCGCGAACTGTCATACTATAAGGCAGTTGAATAATTTTCTCGTCTTTGCTCATTTCTTCCTCCTATTCTCCGACCCATCCCATTGATTGAGCGCATGAGCAAAACAAGTTCAGTCTTTTGCTTATTCGCTTGGTTCGGATTCTGACCTATTCAGTTCTTCACCGGACAATAAACCAGTGTCGTCATCGGACAACGTCTCCATAAAGCTTTGCAAGTGAGCCCTGTTTTGCTCCTGAATGGTAGTCCGTAATGCTTTTTCTAAACGTCCTTTTAGCCCTAATGCCCAACAGCTTTTTCTGTCGTGCAGGTAAGCTCCACGACCAGGCAACTTGCCACTTGGGTCAATCTGCACTTCATCACCGACCCTCACCAAACGAATGAGCGTCCGTTTAGCGAGCACCTGGCGACACCCAACGCATGTGCGCTGAGGGACGTGCTTAGGCTTTTTTCTTTGCTTTGTTGCCACCTTTATGCTTTCAAAGGTTCTAATTACCAATTATCCCAATCATCTTCATCACGGTATTTAAACTGCTTGAAGGTTTGGTCTTGGTCAGGGTCATACTCAATGGTATAACTCTTCTTTTTCCTTGCTTTCTTTTTCTTGCCACCGGTCATCAGCAGATGTTCTTCATCATCTTCCGGAAGAGCTTTAATCCTGGCAGATTCGAGACTAAAGAGTTCAGCGAAGGATTTTTCTTCTTCGTCTTCTTCCTCTTCAATGACTTTCAATTCAGGGCTTTCCTCAACAACCGAAGTCTCAGGCTCTACAGTTTCAGACTCAAGCTCAACCGGCAGAATAATATCTTCTGCTGGTTCAAGGTCAATTTCAGGTTCGGGCTCAGCATCTGGCTCAGCTTCGATTTTTAGTTCTGGGAAAACAACCTTTGGAATTGCTTCCATGATACTCTCAAAAGACTTTGGACCGATACCTTCATAGGCTAAAATGGCATCCGCATCCAAAATACTTTGCAGCAGGAGATCACCAAAAGTCTCGAGCCCAGCAGCTTGCAATAAAATAGTAATATGTTCTTTGATTTCGGATACATCCAGCAAGTTAAGTTCAAAAGCGCGCGGGTCAATTTCATCACGAATACGTTTAATTTCAAGCGCGCGTTCGTCTTCAATTTGTTTACGTTCCTCTTCACCACGTCTCTCGAAGCGATCCACAAAGCGGCCGATGAGCATATTATCTTCCAAATTCAAGGGGCGTCCTTCTTCTTTCTTTTGAAGCAGTTCTTCGACCTTGCTCATGGTTTCAGCTTCACCCTGGGCATATTCCGCGAGATCTGGGTTTTCACGCAGTTGCAACAGGGCGCGATGCGCGGCTTCTGGAATGCTCATAATATCAATACGCCAACCGGTCAATTTAGCAGCAAGGCGGGCATTTTGACCTTCACGTCCAATCGCCAGGCTAAGCTGGTCTTCAGCGACAACGACAGTGGCTGTTTTGTTTTCGCCAGTGCCATGATTCAGATACACGCCAGCAACCCGCGCTGGACTAATGGCTTTACTAATATAAACCGCGGTATCCGGGCTCCATTCGATAACATCAATTTTTTCATCGTGCAACTCGCGCACAATAGCTTGAATACGCACACCACGCTGTCCCACACACGCGCCAACGGGGTCAATGCCCATTTGGGTAGCCGAAACAGCCACCTTGGCACGCTGCCCGGGCTCACGGGCGATGGAGCGAATTTCAACAATACCATGGAAAATCTCAGGCACTTCATTTTCGAGCAATCGACGTAAAAAATTACGGTGCGCGCGTGAAAGCATGATTTCGAGACCCTTGGGAGAATCTTTTACTTCGTAGACATAAGCGCGAATGCGGTCATGAATCCTAAAGCGTTCACCAGGAATCATATCTTTGCGCAACATAATCCCTTCGGCTTTAAGATCCAATCCTATTGTTGCTTGCTTGGGATTGACAGCCTGCACAACCCCATTGGTTACTTCACCAACCTGACGACTGAAATACTCAAATTGCGCGGCTCGCTCGGCATCGCGGATTTTTTGCTGGATACCCTGGCGAGCAGTTTGGGCAGCATAACGCCCGAAGTCCTCCGGAGTGCTGTCTACCATGACCAGATCGCCCAACTCACAGTTTGGATCAAATCTGCGCGCGTCCTCAAGCAAAACTTCGGTGCGATCATCAAAGATATTATCGGTAACTTCCTTCTCTGCAAAAACGGTGATATCGCCTTTGTCGAAGTCAATTTTCACTTCTATTTCTTGTGCTGCTGATGCCCCAACCGATTTTCGGTATGCGGAAACCATAGCAGCCCGAATGGCCTCGAGAACGACCTCCCTGGGAAGCCCTCT
>JAAZIH010000210.1 GCA_012800995.1 Chloroflexota bacterium | reverse complement strand
TTCATTGCCTGTTTAACAGGCGAAGTTTGCCATTCGATAATCTTATCCTTTTTTCGACGCACTTGAGCTCTGTCATCGGATTGGTCGATGATTTCCACCCAATCTTTTATCTCTAGAACAATCATACCGAGTTCTGGATGCAAAATTACGTAATCAGGATGACGATTGCCACTATCAGTAATGATTTTTGGTTGCGAATAAATAATCCACTCGTTTGGTAAGTTCACGAGTTCTTGGTGAACTATAATTTCTCCAGAAGTATCACCTCGTCGCCCATAAATCTCTGCCATATTTCCTCCAAGGTATAATGAGTATTAAATATCAGGAAAAGAACAGCAACTTTGAGTATACCATTTGTTTATTGTTAAATATAAAGCTTTTTTGCACAAAACTGAGATTGCAGGAAAGTACTCAATTTCGTTAGTTCATTTGATGAAATACATAAATGAGGTGATGATTATGGCAAGAGCGATGACACCAGAAAACCGCATCAAAAAAGCCCGTGCTTTAATTGAAGAAGCACGCAAAATTGAGAAACCCCAATCGCTGGGTTGGGAGTTTTTTAGCTATACTGCCAATGTGAAAGATACTCTGCGCAAGGCTTTTGAGTTGGTCAAGCTGATTAACCACTCGCCAGCGACACCGGAAGACGTTAAAGCCGACGCGCGTGCTGTGATTGAAGAAATATCACAAGCTGAACTGGATATTTTAGGCAATAAATCGGGCTGAGTTTCTTTTTTAATACGAGAGGTTTATTCTATAAGAGCTTAAATAAAACTTAAGGTTGAAAAAAGTCTTTTAAACCTTACTAAGAAAAGCTACACTTTGATGGGGTACTTCGATAAATCCATCCGCAGCATATCGCTCAAAGAGCTGCCTTAGCGCGTCAAGGAATTCTTCGTAACCATCATCACCCGGGATAATGGCATAAGAGGCTGAAAGAGCCCGCCCAACAAAACCTGCCTGGTCATAACGCACAGGGTTATCGAAATGTTTTTCTATCGGCGCAGTACTGAAAAAACGCTCGATTGCCTGAGTGCCTTTTTGGCGTTCAAAACTAAAGCCAGAAAAATTGGGGCAGTAACGGCTGAAAATATTTCGAAAACCAAGGTTGATGTCGTTATCAAGCTTACGGTGGTTCCATATCAGGCACACTGCCCCCTCTGGGCATAAAATTCGCTGGCATTCCGCGCGAAAAGCGTTGGCATCAAACCAATGGAAGGCGGAAGCAGCGGTGATGAGCTTTACGCTGTGGTTTGGCAACCCTGTTTTTTCAGCCGGGGTGGCGATGGCATGAAAGTTTGCCAGGTCTCCAAGCAGCGCGACCATCTTTTGGCGCATATCCGCGTTGGGTTCAACGGCGTAAACCGGCGCGTCCAATTCAAGTAATTGGCGTGTGAGCTTGCCTGTGCCGGCACCAATATCAGCGATGGGTGTTTGTGGGCCGAGTTGCAGTTCATCTTTAAGCCAGTTGATGAGAGCAGGGGCGTAGGCGGGGCGGGATTGTTCGTAAATATCGCTTTTTCCGGAGAACTTTTGGGTATTGTCCATGACGGCTCCTTTACTCATATTTATTTTATCTTAAACCTTTTCGATTGGCGCAATTTGAAAGCAGCTAACGTATAATTAGAGCATGGAAACGACTTTTTACGCGCCCAGACAGAAGTTGCTCAATTGGAATGTCGTCATCCTGATTGGCTTGCTAATATTAGGCGTATTTTTGCTCATCCTGGCAAACCTGCCATTATTTGAAACTTA
>JAAZIH010000209.1 GCA_012800995.1 Chloroflexota bacterium | reverse complement strand
GGCTTCCATATCTGCTTCAGCCAGAATTTCACCTCGTCGCACAATTGCTTCGCCAGCGATAATTTGGCGGGTGATGGGCTGAACACTTGCCATAGCATATTCACGTGCTTTTTGTGTTTCTTCAGCGGAATATGGGCTTGTAGGAACAATGAGCTGTGAAACGATGGCTTGGGTTACCTGGGTTTGCTCTAATTTGAAACTAAATTTTATCGTGTTTGACAGGTTAGATTTAATCCGTTCTACCTGGCTTTCACGCAGGTTTTCCCGCAGTACAGATTCAAGCACCCTGGCAGATTCGATGCCAACTGCTTGCCAATCGTTCATATCCATTAAGAGAATTAGCGATAAATCACTCTCCGTAAGCTGCAGGTGCTGCATCGCCATAAGGTCTTCAACTTTCTGTTCGTAACTTGAAAGCGGATCGTTTTTGATGGTGGTCATGTAACTTAGAGCGGCATCAAGGATGTTGAGTTGCTTACGGGCGATGCTTGGATCGGATACTAAATAAACATCTTCAATCGCGTTAGCGGCGTTTTGTTTGGCTCGGTCCGTGAGTACTTTTGATTCAAAGTTGATAGAATATGGTGCCAGAATATCTTCGCTTGATGCTTCTCCGACACTGATTTGCACACCTTGATTGTCGAAGTATTCAGGCAATACCATCAATAAAAACGCAATTATGCTGCTTACAATCAAAATAATACTAAGCACCATGTTTCGTGTCTGTAATGAAGGTATTTCTTTGTTCTTTAACTTCAGCATCAAATTTTTACCGTGGCGTTAATAATTACGCAAAGTCTTACCCTAATTATACATGTTCGCGGGTAACTTGCCCACTTTTTTAACCGTCGATAGTTATCAAGTCTTTTATGGAATCGAAAGTGCTCGGGCCAATGCCTTTTACTTTTTGAATATCTTCAATACGCATGAAAAGCCCATTCTGCTCGCGATATTGTATGATCGCCTGGGCTTTGCTGGGTCCGATGCCTGGAAGTAAAACGAGGGTATCTAAATCAGCGGTGTTGATGTTCACCAATAATGGCTCTTCGATATTCAGTAGAGGTTGTGAACGCTGCGGGTTATTAAAACCCGATTCTTGCTCAGCTATGTTTGGTATGTGAATGCGTGAACCGTCCTGCAAAACTTCTGCCAGGTTGAGCAGATTGGAATCATAGCCATCAATCAAACCGCCCGCTTTTTCAATTGCGTCTGCTAAATTGGACCCTTTGGGCAGGCTAAGCATGCCAGGCGCGTTAATCGCTCCTGTAAGGTGAACACGAATGAGAGATAATGTTGCTGTTGGGATTGGTGTTAGATTGGGCGTTTTTGTGATGAGAACAATGGCAGATCCGCGCTGGGGTAAGACAAAGATGAGGATTAAACCAGCCAAAAGCAAGCCGATAAAAATCCCTAATGTAATTTGCTGCCAGCTTTTCACTCAGGAGACTCCATTTTGTGAGCAGAATTCACGTTTTGAGTGCGCTTTTCGCGACCTTCTTCAAGCGCGAGTAAACGATTAAAAGCGGCTATGGAGACTTCAAGCATATCTTCTGAAGGTTCACGTGTGGTGAGCTTTTGGAGTAAGAGATTGGGTTTTATCAAAAAACTAAGAAATGCTGATTTATCCATTGCACCCGCGACCCAACGGATATATTCGTAAGCAATACCCGTTACAAGCGGTAACATCAAGATTCGGGAGATTAATCGCCAGTATATGGGCATCGGTCCCAACAGGGAGAAAGCTAAAACGCTGATGACGGCGAGTGTCAACATGAATGATGTGCCACATCTGGGATGTTGTGTGCTTTGTTTGGCAACCTCTGTAGGCGTTAATTCAGCGTTTGCTTCAAACGCATTAATTGTTTTGTGCTCAGCGCCATGATAGGCAAAAACGCGTTTTATGTCAGGGATGGTGCCTACGAGCGCCATGTAGCTGATGAGGATTAGTAACCTAATGAATCCTTCGATGACGTTGCTCCACCATGCGCCAAGCGACCAAAATTTATCAAATATGCCAGCAAGAAAAGCTGGTAGAAGAAAGAAAATTGAAACGCCTATAATCATGGCTAATGCGGTCGTGAAAAACATTTTTCCAGAATCAATTTGCTCTTCTTCTGTCCCAGACATGTTAGAAGACAAGTTAATCATACGCGTGCCAAGGCTCAGGGAGTCCCATAAAGCCAATATACCGCGTAAAAAGGGCACGCGCATCCAATTTGAACTGTAAAATGCGGGTAATTCCTCTTCGTGAAGCTGAATTTGACCACTTGGATCGCGCACTGCCATCGCGAGAAAGCGTTTTCCGCGCATCATGACGCCTTCAATAACAGCCTGCCCGCCATAAGCGGGCATTTTTAGTTCAGATTTTTCTTTGGCGCTCACTTGGCAAAACTCATCAAGAATCGTATCAGCGCTTGCACACCTTTGGTCCACGTGGGCAAATGTTGCCGTTCGTTGGGAGAGTGGATAGCATCATCAGGCAAACCAAAGCCTGTGAGCATAGATTTAACGCCTAAAAGTTGGTGCATATTCGTAGCAACCGGAATTGAACCACCTTCGCGCTTCAATGTGACCGGTTTACCCCAGGTTTTGCTTAGCGCTTCTGCCAGATTCTTTGAACCAGGCGCATCATCCGCAAGATAGGCGGGACCCAAGGAGTGCTTAAAGATCTGCGCTCGAACAGTATTGGGTACAAGGCTGGCGATATAGCTTTGAATGAGTTTGTAGATTTCTTCGGGGTTTTGATCGGGCACCAAGCGGCATGAGATTTTTGCTTTGGCATAGGCTGGAATAATGGTTTTAGCACCTTCTTCAATGTAGCCGGAATAAAGTCCATTGACGTCCAATGTGGGGCGTGCACCCTGGCGTTCAAGCATGGTGAAGCCTTCTTCGCCATAAAGTCTGGGAACGCCCGTGAGTTTGATGTAAGCGTCTTCTTGCGTGCCGGCCATCGCGATGAGTTCGCGTTCTTCTTTGCTAAGAGGGCGGACTTTGTCATAGAAGCCAGGAATAGCTACTGTGCCATCAGGGTTGTGTAATTTGGAGATGATGTCAGCGATGACGTTGGCGGGGTTGGCAATGTTGCCACCAAACAAGCCACTGTGCAAGTCCATCTTTGGGCCATCAATGCGCAATTCAAAGTAAACCATTCCGCGCAATCCGTATACGATAGTGGGTTGGTTAGCAGAAATCATGCCGGCGTCGGGGTTGAGAATCATGTCGCACTTGAGGAGCTCGGTGTGTTTTTCCAGAAAGTCTTCAAGTGAGGGTGATCCAATTTCTTCTTCACCTTCAATGATGAATTTGATGTTTAGGGGCAGCGTGTTGGTTTTGAGGACGCTTTCAAGGGCGAAAATCGATGCCATTATTTGGCCTTTCATATCGGACGCACCCCGTGCGTAGAGATAATCACCAACTTGATTGGGTTCAAAGGGAGGCGTTCGCCACTCGTGTAGCGGGTCAGGCGGTTGTACGTCGTAATGCCCATAGATGAGCAAGGTTTTGGCATCAGGGTGAGGTGTTTTTTTCTCCGCGAAAACAATCGGGTGAACTTTTGTAGGGAAGATTTTAACATAATCCATACCCAAATTTTCGAAATAGTCCTTAAGAAAATCAGCTGTTCTAACCATGTCATCTTTGTGGGCAGGTTCGGTCGAAACAGATGGCATCCTCAAAATATCCATGTACTTTTCCATCAAGACTTCTTGATTATCTATAAAATAGTTAATGGCAGATAGCTCTTTATCCATAATTACCTCATCTTTGTTTATACTTTGCTGATACACATTATATGCTAAACTATGATTTCTCGTGATAGGATTAGCATGAAATCAAGCAGACCCATTATTATAAAAGTAGTTGGGTTATTTTAGGAATAATAGAGGTTGAAGGAATACAAAAATGAATTCAGAAAATCATCGCCAATTAATCATCGTTGGATCTGGTCCGGCTGGGTTTACTGCCGCAATCTATGCCGCGCGTGCTAATTTAGCTCCCTTGCTTGTTTCAGGAATGAAGCTTTACGGACAACCTTCCAAAACAGCGACTATTGAGAACTATCCAGGTTTTCCCGCTGGTATTGAAGGCCCGGAGCTTGGACGGCTTTTTGAAGAACAAGCACGGGTCTTTGGTACTGAAGTGGTTTATGATGCGGTTCAAAAAATTGATTTGAGCCAAAAACCTTATCAAGTCCATGCATATGGTGCCATATATACCGCTGACGTTATTATTTTGGCAATGGGTACAGAATACAATAAATTAGGTGTACCCGGAGAAAAAGAACTGGAAGGCCGGGGTATTTCAAACTGCGCGACCTGTGACGGCTACTTTACGAAGGGTAAGAACGTGCATGTGGTTGGTGGTGGAGACGCCGCGATCGAAGAAGCCATCTTTCTGACTCGCTTTGCGGATAGTGTTACCGTTATTCATCGTCGCGATGCCTTGCGCGCGAGTGCTATTCTTGAGGAACGCGCCCGTAAGAACCCGAAAATCAAGTTCATTTGGAATTCAGTGGTAGAAGAAATTAAAGGCGATAACACTGTTGAAGCTCTGGTTTTGAAAAATGTAAAAACCGGCGACATCAGCACAGTGCCCAGCGAGGGTTTGTTTATCTATATTGGTCAAAAACCCATCACAGAAATTGTGGGTGAGCAAGTGGCGACTGACAAGCAGGGCTATATCATTATTGACGAGTATATGCAAACCAGCGTACCGCAGGTCTATGCGGCGGGTGATATCGCCGACCCACACTATCGACAGATAGTAACCGCGGCAGGCATGGGAGCCGCCGCGGCGATTTCAGCAACGCATTACCTGGAGGCGCTTAGGGCTTAAGGGCTGATTAGGTTGAGTCAAGTCTCTTCCAACGTTTGGCTTATGGCTGAACGTTCGCGCTGCTCCAGATAAATACTCTTGGTTCACTAAGTACACCAGCCTCTTCGTAAATCGGATTGGCCGGGTCGTCGTTAATACGCCTTGCTACGGATACCGTCCATTGAATGATATGCGGGGTGGCATCAGTAGGTCTAAAACTGGAGGGTAGAATGAACTTTGTATCGGTCACATATTCCACCAGTGTGCGTTCATCAGTTGAGGTGAGATCTTTAACAATCACCCGGTATAGCTCATTCGGATAAAGATCAGCAACCGAAGCCCATTGTAAGGTAACGCCTTCTTCACCAGGGGGGAAATAAGCTCCAGAACGGGGCAGGAGCAAGTTCGGCCCGGGGTAAGGGGGCACAGGTGTTGCGGTTGGGGTTGGTCCAGGGGTAGGCAGGCGATAACAGAGAGGGATTTCCAATGCTTGACCAACGCGTACGACATCATTGCTCATGCCGTTATGATCCATAATGTCTTTCATGGTAACAGAGTAATTGGCAGCGATTGAGCTAAGGGTATCGGAACCGGTTACGGTAATGGGCATCACATTGGTGCAACGCTCCTCTTCAAGGATTTCTTCTGGTGTGGCGGAGGGTACAGGCGATGGGGTATAGGTAGGCAAAGGTACCATCAATACCTGACCTTCTGATACTGTACAGTTGGCATCCAATCTGTTTTCGAGAATAATGGCTTGCACAGAGGTGTTATATTGCAAAGCAATATGTAAACATTGTTCACCTTGACCAACCGTGTGAGCGACGGGAGGTAGAGGTGTCCAGGTGGGCTCTGGTGTCGCGGTAAGTGTGGGTGTAACGGTGAGCGTTACCGTCGCGGTTGGTGTGCGAGAGCCTTCAATGTTTGCCGCATCTTCCGCGGATGCTGATAGCTTTGAACTGACCAACAAGGCAACGATTGTGGCTACTAATGCTAAGAATACCAAAGCTAAAATAATCATGCCGGGCAGTTTGAGGCGAATTTCTGGTAAGCCACCTGAATCCAGACTGCGGGTTTTTGGGTTTGCAGTGATGCTCCCAAGCTGTGTACCACAAACCAGGCAACGTGTGGCATTGTCACTCAAACGGGTACCACAAACCGGGCAAATGTTGTTCTTTTTCTGAGTCGATGTTTCAAAACTTGTTTTTTTCATTGTTTCATCCAATATAAACGCTTAGCTTACAAATACGAAGTGAGACGTGTAAAATGAAGCTATGAGTGCGGTTTACATCCACATTCCGTTTTGCAAGCATCGCTGTTATTACTGTGATTTTATCACGTATGCAAATAAAAACGATATGCTACCAGATTATCTTGAAGCATTGCAAGCGGAAATTTTATCCACGCCGTTTAATCTGGGCGAAGCAGAATCGATTTATATTGGGGGTGGTACGCCATCGCTGATGAGCAGTGAACAAGTTTGTGCTGTTTTGCAGACTGTTCAAAAACGCTTTGGTATCGCGCTTGGTGCTGAAATTACGTTGGAAGTAAACCCAGGAACGGTGAAAAATAACTATTATGCTCAACTAAAGGCTGTGGGTATCAATCGTCTGAGTATGGGGCTTCAGTCATTTGTGGACGAGGAACTGC
>JAAZIH010000208.1 GCA_012800995.1 Chloroflexota bacterium | reverse complement strand
TCTTCTGTGGTTAAAAAGTGCGCACAAAGATAATAGAAGGCAAAACCCATCAAGAGTGTAATCACGCCTTCAATGGCATTCTTTAGAAAGTGCGTGTCACGGAAGCTTGGCATATTTCTGAAAAATGCGAAGAATGTGCTTATTATGGCGGATAGAAAGAATAATATTAATGGCTTGAATTGGACTGAAAAAAGCTGGTATTTAAGAACTGTCGGTAATACAAGCAGAATAACAAGAATGATTGCAGGAATAACCGAAAGAGGCGCAACGGATGTACCACTAAAGACTTTTGAAAGAAGCGGGAAACTGCTAACAGGTAGTAGCAAAAACATCGCACCAAACATAATCGATGCAATAACAGATCTGAATTGATTAAGTTTAGTCTTAATCATTTTGTTTCCTAAGGATT
Organism: Chloroflexota bacterium; assembly: GCA_012800995.1. Classification (GTDB taxonomy): domain Bacteria; phylum Chloroflexota; class Anaerolineae; order Anaerolineales; family Anaerolineaceae; genus Mesolinea. The sequence goes on along the minus strand of JAAZIH010000208.1, from coordinate 2,465 downwards.
ATCGTCCCAAATGCGATAAGTAAACCAATCACACTACCAGTGAAGACCATCGATCCACGATGGTATATCAAAGCCTTGGATGGAACTCCGGCTGATTGCCATTGAACAACATTTAGATATTCGCTCAATCCAAGACTATGTTTGCTGTTTTTAAGGATGATATCTTTTGCTTCTGATAACGCATGGTTATATTCTTCCTTAGTCATGCTCTCACAGAAAGCATCTGGTTCAACATCTTCTGGCGGATTGCCACAGTTTTCCAAAAGAAAAAGGGTATTTTTAGCGGTGGTTAATTCTAACGCGTAAGGATAGGCTTCCTGCAATTTGTTATAGAGAATCTCTGCCCAATCACTTGCGATTTGCGCGGCAATTTCAGGGTCAGCATGTCTTATTTTAACCAAGGTGCTTAACATTCTTCTTTCTATTGAGGCGATCTCTTTCAAAGTTTCCAAATCAAGATTTATACCTTTATCAGCTTCGCGTTCTATCAGTTCTTCAATAACCGCAGAGTTGTAATACAGGTCGCCAATGTGATTAATTTGGGCATCCATCATGAATTCATCGACTGATCCTTCTTCGTTGAGCGCCATATTCGTCGTGACCAATGCGGAAGCTTCGTAGATTGGTTTCTTGAAAAAACTAAATCCATATCCTAATAGTGCTCCGATAATCATTAAAATAACAATAAACAACCAGTCATTGCTGCCTTTTTTTAAAAGTGAGAGATTCATATCAGTTTTCTTATTGATGACCGTTTCAGTATAGTTTGATTTCATAGCTATATTATACATCCCTGTAAAATTTCATAGATTAATAAAAAACTTAATTGTGTGTGTCACAAAATACACTTAAATCACTGGCTGTTGACCAAATTAATTGATCTGATTGGACAAAGTACAGCAAATACGCAAGGATACCTTCAGGATTTTCTGTTTCATCGCAACCCAGAACGATGACATCCTCACCAGCTGGTGGCACAACATCTATTAATATACTCTGTGGCAAAGTGATTTCGTGGTATTTTGGTGACATTACCGTTAGTTTAAACGAATTTTCATATGTCGGATCTTCTTCAACAACATATTGAGGATAAATGCCACGTCCATATATGAGCCTGGACTGTGGGTTTTCAACGAATGTTTCTAAATCTTCTTTTTTAATATCCGTTATATTTTTAATCTTTTCAATAGGAAGCCGCTTAAAAACCTGCAATTTGTCTCCACTCGTATATTTTTGAGGGAATGCAAGATTAATAACTGGCAAAGAAAGTCCAATAAGTAAAGCTAATGATAGCGCCAACCATGGTCTTGATTTTTGCTTTTCCGTTATGAATGATTCTTTCTTTTTGATGAATGGTAAAAGACCTAAGTATTGAAAAAGGAAGAAAATTCCAAGGAAGAAATAGACACTATTGACCCAATCAACAGCTACCAAATATCGACTACCAGAAGTTCTAACAAGGGCGTTAGAAAAATAATAACTCGTTTGCAACAAGAGAGGTGTCAGCCCTACCCAACCAAATTTTTTCCAGGTATAAGTCAGTCCAACAGAAATTAGTATCAAATTTGTCGCAAATGCAAGGACAGATTCAATGGGTAGAAGACCATTCCACATAACAGATTCACGCCAGTAATCCTGCTCAAGTATATAATCAAGATTTGCAGGGTAAACCTGAAAAGGTAAACTGAACAAGGCTTTTACCTGGTTGTTCAAGTAATGCGCAGCGACAACAGAAACTTTTGATTTGTAAAAACGATTATTAATTTCTTCATTTTGCTTATCATCGATAATAACCAGCTGGCCTGATGGAGTTGGTGTTAGTGATGGTGTTGCTGATGCCTTTGGCATTGGTGTTATTAAAGCTTCCTGCGTTGTTTGAGCTTCCTGATTTCCGACATCAAAAAATCGTGTATCAAGTGCAGCTTGGACCTTCCAGGTCAAAGGATCTTTTCCATATTCAATCTGTGAATAAACCGTCCATGGCAAAATAACAAGAAAAACGCTTAATATGAAAAGTCCAATTTGTTGGAATTTTATTCGATTTTGTTTCCATTCCGATAAGACTAAAAAAACGATAACAGCAATTAGAACTACAATAAAGTTAGATCTTAGATAGATACCAACACCAAGTGTAAGACCTGTTAGTACAGGCCAAACTTGATTGAAATGTTCAGCTCTTAACCACTTGAAAAGTACATAAGCCAAAATCACTAAAACCAAAGCACTGGGTAATTCTGTCATTAACAGGCGCGAATTTGATACAGATATTTTAAATGTTGAATATATGGCATTTGATTCTTTTACAATCGCGAACGTTGCTAAAGCTAAACCAAGGCTGCGACCTGCAAACATTTTCCCTATTAGATAGATAAAAACTGGAATTAAAGCTAAAACCATGATTTGTACATTGGTCACTATTTGATAGGATTGTCCAAAAGTAAGATGGATTAAGCCAAGAAAAAGCG
>JAAZIH010000207.1 GCA_012800995.1 Chloroflexota bacterium | reverse complement strand
TTGAATATTCTGGATAGTTTTTCCGTCGCTTTGTTCATTATTTGTCAATCAGAAAAGTAGTAGTGTCGTTGTAATAATGATACCAAACGCAAAGCCAGTCCATCAAGAACTACATTTGCAGAGAAAAGAAATCATAAGAAATAATATATTGACCATCCCGCTCAATTTCCAAGCGATACATATTAATTGACTACGCGCATTATTCTTTATCCTGTGAAGTTTCTGACCAATTCTACTTAACCGGGCATAATTCTTTTAACGCGGGAGAGAGGAAGACAACCCCGTTATAAGAGACATAATTCTGTGTAACAAATTCATGTAAAGGACTTAAAAAGTCTTTTACCTCATATCCCCAAATTTGGCCCTCATTTGGAGAAAGGACGATTGCCTTTATTTCCGGGTCGGATAACGTTTCAATCACATCATCCAGAGCATAGTCAGCCACCCAAGGCCACATAAACAAATAACCATCAACCGGCTCCAGGTCAGTAAACCAATAATAAACTGTTTCACCTGGATAAGCCGCAAGTTTGACATCCTCCAAGCCACAGCTTAGTGTGTTAAATAAATCCACATTCGGTGTGTATATCGCCCAGGAATTTTCATAATCATTTTCGGGTTTGATATAGTTCGTCCAGACGGCTCTAAAAGACAAGCATGAGAAGATTAATACAAGAGCTACGCCTCCGATGACTATCGGTTTTCTAAAGGCTTTTTTATCTTCAATGTCTTGAACAAGTTTGCTTATTAAGAATACGAAACAGAACAAAGCATAAAGATTAAAGGATTGGGCATAGAAGCCCTTCGTTTTCATCACAAGTATGGATGCCGCCAACATATAAACAGCTGCACCAGAAAGCCATTTTTTCTTGCATGCAAAAAATGCGACACAGAGGTATATAGAAAGTCTATAAAACAGCCCTGAAAAAAACCAGTGATCAACCATGGTTACATCAGCTGGAAAAGGCCGCATTGGATTAAAAGAAAACCATTTTTTTTGAAAAAGATCCAACAGCGTCGCCATTTGGCGAAGTAATTCTTTTACCCGTACAGGATCAGTCCAGGCATATTTTCCATAATATTCACTGTTGAAATGAAATGCGCCTTTTATAAAATCTGGGAAACTACCTCCAATCAAGAAACTTAAAAGGAAAAGCGATAAAAACCCACCAAAATATAATCCAAAGCGGAGACCATATCGGTAGTTTTTTATCAACAAGAAGATACCTATGATTACAGCAGGATATACACTTAACGGGTCATTTATAAACGCCAATACTGCAAAAAAAGACATTACAAGCCAGTAATACCAAGGTGGATCTTTTTCTAAACTAAGCGCGTGTAGTCCCAGAACACAAAAAGCAAGGATAAAAATAGCTGAAAAGCTGGGATAAATGACCATATTCCCAAAATAAAAAACCCTCAATACGCCCCAAATGAGAGAAACGACACCAAGTTCTATCCACAACTTTGTTAACAGTATCAATGAAAAGAAAACAATAAGCTGAAGAAATACCAAGGATAACCTTGCTACGGTGACTGAAACACCAAAGGTCTCGAACATTAAAGTTGTCCAATAATAAGAAAAAGGGAAATGATGCGAAAAAATATCCCGATACAAGATATTTCCCTTAGTCATCAGTTTGGCAGCAGCGAGTGTGTCAAATTCATCGCCGAAAGAACCGTTATGTAAGGTTGGCAGGCTAATGAGTACTGTCGATAAAAGAAGTAAACAAGCAATGATTAATTTCTTTTTATCTGTAATCATTTTCTTCTTCCCATGTTTAGTTTCAATTCAAGTTTATCACAAACAAATCTCTTTTCGAGTCATAAAACTTATTAATTCTATGCGCAATTGCATGTTTATTTAAAATGCTTACCCACTATAAAACGTCCTTTATTAAAATAAATAACCAGCACGCGAAAGTAATGCTGGTTATTGGCTATCGAACTAATGCTGTTATTTCCGCATTGATAACAGTCCTGTTATTCTACTCAAACGCGATGATGTACTGATAATGCGGCTGGCCACCATCGTGGACTTCGACCTCAAGATCCTCAAAGCTCTCACGGGTTTTATCAGCCAAGCTATTCGCAGCGGACTGGCTCATCCCTTCGCCATAAAACAGCGTGACCCGCTCAAAGTCATCCATATCCACGTGGTCATACAGAGCCTCAACTGCGGCATCCAACGATTTTTCACTGATTATCAGTTTGCCATCATACAGGACAATAACTTCGCCCTTCTTGACCTTCACGCCTTCAATTTCAGCGGTACGCGTGGCAGTGGTCACTTCGGCTGTGTGCACTTCTGAAATCGCCTCGGTCATCGACTCAACGACCTCATCAAAATCACCATCGGGCATCAGACGGAACATTGACGCAAAGCCTTGGGGCGTGTTTCGTGTGGGGATAATTCCTACCTGCTTGACACTCACCTTTGATGCGTTTTGTGCTGCCAAAATAATGTTTTTGTTGTTTGGCAGGATGATGACCTTGTCTGTTGGCAAATCTTCAAACGCTGCCACCAAATCTTTCACACTGGGATTCATGGTCTGCCCGCCTTCAACAACAGCAGCGACGCCCAAACTGGCGAAAATGCGCGAAAGTCCCGGTCCTGGTGAAACCGCCACCACAGCAATTTCTCCAGGGTGAACTGGATTGAACTTAATCTCAGATTCCTTGCGATGATTCATCTGATCCTGCAGGTTTTCCATGTAGACTTTCTTGATAATGCCATGTGATTCGGTGAACTCAATTGGCTCGTACCGTTTTTCAAGCTCGGTATGGATGTGCATGCGATAAATCCCTTCACCCTCACCTACCTGAATGCTCACACCAATTTCTTCCAATCCCTGGTAGTACTGTTCGAGTAAAAAGCTTTGATTAGGTTCAAAATCAATCACGACCTCATAATCCTGACCCTCTTCAAC
>JAAZIH010000206.1 GCA_012800995.1 Chloroflexota bacterium | reverse complement strand
GAAGAAGTCGCTTTAAAACGAGCAGTTTTGGTTGAGCGCATTGCCGAGCTGGATGACACGCTGACTGAAAAGTTCCTGCTGGGCGAGCCCATTGAGCTTGCTGAGCTTAAAGCCGCATTGCGACGGGGTGTTTTGGATAATCAAGTTGTGCCGGTTTTTTGTGGCAGCAGTTTGCGCAATAAAGGCGTGCAGTTGGTCTTGGATGCAGTTATTGATTATCTTCCCTCACCGTTAGATATTCCTCCAGTAAAGGCGGTTCTGGTGCGTGATGGCAGTGAAGTCGAACGCAAAGCAGCTGACAGCGAGCCTTTGTCTGCCCTGGTCTTTAAAATTGTGACCGACCCTTATATGGGGCGTTTGGCTTACATACGTGTCTATTCTGGCAAAATAAAGCAAAACGGAAATATGCACAACGCGACCAAGGATAAAAAGGAACGTGTAGGGCGTCTTTTACGCATGTACGCAGACCATCGCGAGGACATTACCGAGCTTGGCGCGGGCGAAATTGGCGCGATTTTGGGTCTTAAGTTTAGCTTTACCGGTGACACCTTGTGTGATCCCACCAATCCGATTTTGCTTGAAACCATCAGTTTTCCAGAACCAGTCATCTCTATCGCGATTGAGCCCAAAACCAAAGCCGACCAGGATAAAATGTCTGACTCGCTTACCAAATTATCCGAAGAAGACCCCACGTTCAAAGTTCGCCAGGACGAAGACACCGGCCAGACCATTATCTCTGGTATGGGCGAATTGCATTTGGATGTTTTGGTTACCCGCCTTTTGCGCGAGTTTAAGGTGCAGGCGAATGTTGGTAAACCGCGTGTGGCATATCACGAAGCCATCACCAAACCGATTTTTGGGCATACGCATCGCTATATCAAGCAAACTGGTGGGCATGGACAATACGCGCATGTGGTTATTGATGTTGAGCCACTCGAACCGGGCAGCGGAATCCTTTTTGAAAATAAAATTGTGGGAGGTGTGATTCCCAAACAATTTATTCCAGCGATTGAAGCTGGTGTGCGCGATGCAGCTGAAAGTGGCCCCCTGGCAGGCTTCCCGATGACCGATCTTAAGGTGACACTCGTAGACGGCAGTTTCCATGAAGTTGACTCAAGCGAAATGTCGTTCCGCATGGCGGGTATTATGGCACTGCGCGAAGCAACCGAGAAAGCCTCACCTGTCATTCTCGAACCCATCATGAAGGTTGAGATTACCGTCCCTGAAGAATTTACGGGTGATGTGATTGGTCAGGTCAACGCGCGGGTTGGAAATATATTAGGTATGGACGAACGTTATGGCAATGCCAAGGCTATTCATGCTGAGGTGCCTCTTTCAGAAATGTTTGGCTATGCCACCGAATTACGCTCCGCGACTCAAGGGCGTGGCGCGTTTACTATGGAATTCAAACATTACGCTCAGGTATCTGACGCGTACATGAATAAGATATTAGGAAGAATAGGATAAAATACTGCCTTATCAATAAGGCGATTAATAGGAAAAAGAATGGCAAAACAAAAGATTAGAATCAGACTAAAAGCATACGATCACCGCATTTTGGATCAAAGCGCAAAGCGCATCGTTGAAACCGCTGAACGCAGTGGCGCTAAAGTTGTTGGCCCTGTGCCTTTGCCCACGCGTATCGAGAAGTACACCGTTCGCCGGTCAACCTTCATCGATAAGGACTCTCACGAGCACTTTGAAATCCGCACCCATAATCGCTTGAT
>JAAZIH010000205.1 GCA_012800995.1 Chloroflexota bacterium | reverse complement strand
CTGTGTAGTTTCTGAAAGCCCAAATCCGCATAAAGTCGAATGGCACTGGCATTGTCATGCCGCACCTGCAGGTAGACCTCTTTTACCCCACTCGCCTGGCAGCGCCGCAAACCCCACAGGGTTAGCTCGCGGGCAATGCCCTGGTGACGGTAATCATCCTGCACGGAAACATTCGCGATCATAATAACGCGCTTGAAGCCGTCTATGTGAGGGATGAGCGTGATATTGCCCACCACTTTGCCGCGGTCTTCCCATACCAAGCCGTCTGACCACGATACGCGGGCATTGAGAGTGTCGAGAAAGGAGGCATCGGGGTCGGATAATTTGCGCGCGTGTTGGCGCATGTTTTCGATGAGGAGATGTCCTTCAGGGTCGTTTTTAAGCTCAAAAGCAGCTTCAACAAGGTCTGCCACGGCGTTGAGATCGCGGGTGGGGTTCATTGGGCGAATAAAGCCATAGGGTCTCGGATTTGACTGCGTGCTCATGCTTTGATTTTAATGCAAGAAGCTGCTATTTGACAAAAAACTCCCGCGCAGGACGGGAGTTTATGATCTGGTCTGTATCATCTCCTGGCAGAACGCCAGGGAAATGAGGAACAAAACTATGAAAAATCCGCGGGGTCGATAGGGCCAGTTCGGCGTTGGCGGTATACAATCCGTCCGCGGTCGAGGTCATAAGGAGACATTTCCACGCGCACCAAGTCGCCCAGGAGAATGCGGATGTAATAGCGGCGCATCCGTCCTGAAAGATAGGCGATGACCTCATGGCCGTTCTCTAACTTCACCCGGAATTGCGTGCCGGGCAAGGCTTCGATAATGGTGCCTTCTACTGTAATTTTCTCATCTTCTCTAGCCATAAAACCTCACTTAATACTCTCGGCTAATCGTATGACTTACGGAAGTTACGACGAACAGCCTTTTTCTTGTCCATGCGGCGTTGTTCGCTCTTGGAAACGAACCAGCGTTTGCGGCGCACGGTGCTCAACACACCACTCTTAACGACCTTCTTGCGAAAGCGCTTGAGTAGAGAATCTTGCGATTCATTTTGTCTTAAATTGACACTTGCCATTGCTATTCACCTCCTTCCGGGCATAGAATAGTTCAAATCTGCGTTAATCACACGCGAAGCACCATTATACACGAAAGATATGGAAATTCATAGCACGAATTTAAATTCATTCCCTCCCCGTAAGGGCTGAAATGTTCACTGTTAGCCATGAATTTGGGTTTTGAAAAGCTGAATTTATTGAGATTGACCTGGCAGGTCTTTTTAATACATCCCTTTTTACGATATAATTAATCCTGCCTGAGGGATGAAACAGGTGTCGTTTGATATCAGACCAGGAAAGGACCTATCATGACATTTAAAGCCAAAATAGAACATGCTGCTGCCGTAACAAAATGGAAGGCTGATCAGCAAATCCGTATCGTGAGAACCCAATCACAAATTTCCGACATGGAAAAACAAATCAAGGACCGTGTTTATGGACTGGGCGAAGCTACCCTGGCACTAAGTGACCGCGGAGGGGTAAACCAGCCCGAATTGCAACCGCATTTGCATGACCTGAACGAAATGCGCAAATATCTTGCCCAGCTGCAGACAACGCTGGAAGCGATCAAAAACGAAGTGCCGCCACCTCCACCTGTTGAGCCGGAAATGACACCCGTGACAGCTTATACTGGCGCGTCAGGCCTGGTGTGTCCACAATGCGGGATGGTCTTAATCGGCAAGTTCTGTCCGGAACATGGTTTGGAAGGGGTTGTGCCGGCACCACCGCCCCAGTTAGAGACACCAGTCCAGCCGGTGGTTGACGGTTTTGTTCCTGTAATGACGCCGGTCGAATCTGTGCCTCCGCCTTTGCCTGACTCACCCGCAGTGTTTCCTTTCCGGCAACCCAGCCAGGAACCACGCCCAGAAGCGGAAGAGTCGCAACCACCTATGCCTCCCATGCCACCCATGCCCCCTATGCCTGATTTGTCCGAACTGCCTGATTTGGAGGATGAAACAATCAAAGATGATGGCGCGGAATTCTTTTCGGATGGGAATGATTTAATCGAAGACGTGGAGACTTTTAATGAAGCCTCCAAAGAGACTGATAGCTGGGTATCGGTGGGCGAAAGTCACCCAAGCCCGCCCATGCCGCCTATGCCCCCTGTGCCTCCGATGCCAGAGCTATCTCAGACGACTGAAACCGCTGTGAGCATTGAGCAGGAAATCAACGAAGCGATGAGCGAGGCTAAGCGCGAAATCTCTGAATCCATGGATGAGGTTTGGCATGAGGTCGGTTCAATCAATGCCGCGCCCCACGCACAGCTTTATTGTCCGATTTGTGACCAGGCGCTTGAAGATGGATTTTGCCCAGAGCATGGCGTGCCTGGCATAGCCAAAGAAGTATAAAAAACAAACACACACGAAAAAATAAAAAGATCAATCGCGCGTTTGACGGTTGATCTTTTTTGGTATCACCTTTCCTGGTGTCAGGGAGGCGTTTAATCAATCATGGGCACGATGGTTTTGAGCAGATTCAGCAGGGACTCACGGTGGTCAACAAGCGCGTTCCAGATGGTGTCTTCGCTCATAATCGAATAATGTCCTTCCGGGATATACTCGTAAAGTACCTCACTCAGCACGTCAGCATCCGCACTGGGATTGATATCATCGTCGTAAACGAGATCCGTCCACTCTTCTTCATAAAATGAGGACAACTCTTGCTGGCGTTTACGCGCCTCCTCTAAAAAGGTGAGAAACTTATCCATGGCTTCGCAGTCTTGCTCAACCTGAAGACACAACTTCTGCATCGCAATTAATCGCTCTGATTTTTCCTGAAAATTCATGCATTACACCTTCTTTTGTTTCTATTAAATACTGTTTTTATTATACGTCTCAATGAGACTTTGGGGGCTTAAGGATGCGATGGTGCGAAAACTCGGCGGGCAATTAGGAAAAAAGACAGGCTTTTCCTCAAAAAAAGCCTGTAATATTTGAATCATTGTGGTATGATTATTAGTTCATTGGAAACTAAGGTTTTATTGGGAAAAACAGTTGACTCTCGAACGAGTTTGTTTTATACTTATAAATTGCGCTTTATCCGTTAATTTCCGCGTGGGTGTGGCTATGCCCCCACGCTTTTAGCTTGTACAGGAGTTGTGAATGACCGAATTGATGCCCCCTAAAAATTATGCGCGCATCCCAGTTGGGTTGGAATTGCCTCAGCTTATTGAAGTTCAGCTCGAGTCTTTTGAGCGACTTAAAACCGAGGGGCTTGCCAATCTCTTTAATGAAGTTTCACCAATCGTCTCTTATGGTAATGATTTGCGCTTACACTTCCCCAGCGATACGCCTCTGGCACGGGAGTTCGATCTGCAATTCTGGTTTGAAGAACCTAAAAACACCATTGAAGAATGTCTCGAACGCGACCTCACCTACGCCCGACCGCTTTATGTTTCGGTCTTGCTCGAAGGCGCTGACCAAACCGAGGCAATCAAACAGGACCTCTTCCTGGGCGATTTTCCGGAAATGACCAAAAAGGGTACCTTCGTTATTAATGGTACCGAACGTGTGGTTGTTTCGCAGCTCATCCGCTCACCTGGTGTCTATTTTGAAGCAGACCAGGACCGCACCACTGGTCGTATGATGTCAACCGCGAAGTTGATTCCTGACCGAGGTGCATGGATGGAGTTTGAAACCCGCAAAAACGACTTTATCATCCTCAAGTTCAATCGCAAGCGCACCGTGCCCATTACGGTCTTCTTACGCGCTTTGTCGACATTGGATGATGGCATTGCTGATTCGCCCCTGAAAACAGGCAGCGATGAAGAGATTATGGCGCTGTTCGCGGATGTGGATAATAACCCCGAACATCCCTATATCGAAAACTCATTCGCGCAAGAGCCTGAATATGATCCTAACAAGGATATTGCCAAAGAAGCTTTGCTTGAGTTCTACCGCCGATTACGTCCCGGTGAACCTCCAATCGTCGAAAACGCCGAAAACTACCTCAAAGAGCAACTCTTTGACCCCCGTCATTATGATCTTGAGTTGGTCGGTCGCTATAAACTGAATCAAAAGCTTGACCTCTATGATGTCATTCCTGGCTCGCATCGCATGATCACCAAACATGATATCGTGCGCATCATTCGCCATATGATTCAGGTCAACAACGGCAAAATCCCCAAAGACGATATTGACCATCTGGGCAACCGCCGTGTGAAGACCGTTGGTGAGCTGATTCAAAACAAGCTGCGTGTTGGCTTGCGCCGTATGGAACGGGTTATTAAAGAACGTATGTCCATTCGCGATGCCGGCGCATCTGTGGCTCCTGCGAGTTTGGTGAACATTCGTCCCCTGGTGGCTTCATTGCGTGAGTTCTTTGGTTCAAGCCAGCTCTCACAATTCATGGAAGAAACCAACCCGCTTTCAGAGCTACGTCACAAACGCACCATCTCGGCGCTTGGTCCGGGTGGTTTACGCCGCGAACGTGCCGGCTTTGACGTGCGTGACGTTCACTTCTCGCACTATGGCCGCATCTGCCCCATTGAGACCCCGGAAGGCCCGAACATTGGTTTGATTGGTCGTTTGGCAGCATACGCGCAGGTGAACGAATTTGGTTTTATCGAAACACCCTATCGCAAAGTTTATCAAAACATGAAGGGCGATGACCCCAATTTGACAGGTCATCTCTTGCGTCAAAACATCGTTGACCCTGAAACCGGCGAGATTATTTACGAGACGGAAACCCGCATTGACAAGAAGATGGCAAAGAAAATAAAAGAGCTGGGCATCGAGGTCGTTGATGTGCGACCTTTCGTGAGCGATGACTATGAATATCTTTCAGCCGACGCTGAAGACAAGTATGTTATCGCCCAGGCTAACGCGCCTTTGAACGAATACGGTGAGTTCCTGCACCGCAACTCTTGTCGTTACGCGAACCAGTTCGCGATTTATAACTACGAAGACATTGACTATATTGACGTCGCACCCAACCAGGTTGTGGGTATTTCAGCAGCGCTGATTCCTTTCCTTGAACATGACGACGCGAACCGCGCGCTGATGGGTGCAAACATGCAGACTCAGGCTGTGCCACTCCTGCGCCCGCAGGTGCCAATTGTTTCAACGGGTATGGAAGACGTTGCTGTGGCTGACTCAGGGCAGATTGCTCTGGCAGAAGCGGATGGCGAAGTGCTTTCGGTGACTGGCGATAATCTGGTTGTGAAACAAAGCAATGGCGACTTGCGCATCTACAATTTGCGCAAGTATCACCGCTCGAACCAATCCACCTGTATCGATCAGCGCCCCGCGGTTGTGCAAGGACAGATAATCAAGAAAGATGAGGTCATCATCGATTCATCCTCTACCCAGGATGGTAAATTAGCGCTTGGACAAAACGTGGTCATCGCGTTCCTGCCCTGGGAAGGCTTTAACTTTGAAGACGCCATTTTGATTTCGGAGAAATTGGTCGAGGACGATCGCTACACCAGCATCCACATCGAAAAATACGAAGTGGAAGCCCGCGACACCAAATTGGGTCCCGAAGAGATTACCCGCGAAATCCCCAACGTGGGTGATGATACCATCCGTGATCTTGATGAAACCGGTATCATACGCATTGGTGCTGAAGTCGGGCCGAATGATATCTTAGTGGGTAAGATTACGCCCAAGGGTGAAAAAGAACTAACCCCCGAAGAGCGTTTACTGCGCGCCATTTTTGGCGAAAAATCACGTGATGTTAAGGATACTTCTTTGCGAATGCCCCATGGTGAGCGTGGTATTGTGGTGGATGTGAAAGTCTTTACCCGCGAAGAAAATACTGATTTGAGCGCTGGTGTTGATAAAATGGTGCGCGTTTCTGTGGCGCAACGCCGCAAGATCACCGCTGGCGACAAAATGGCAGGACGCCATGGTAACAAGGGTTGTGTTTCAATGGTGTTACCTGTTGAAGACATGCCTTTCCTTGAAGATGGTACCCCTGTTGACATCATTCTAAACCCACTCGGTATCCCCGGCCGCATGAACATTGGTCAGGTTTTGGAAGCTGAACTCGGTTGGGCAGTCAGCCGGCTTGGCTTCCGTGCGATTACACCTGTTTTTGATGGTGCCAATGAGGCCGAAATCGCCGGGGAATTAGCCCGCGCCTGGATGATTGATGAAGCCTGGCGAGTCGTAGCTGAAAAGGGCTGGGAATGGATTCAAAGCTTTGAACACGACCCCGAAATGATTCTGGACGATCGTGAAGTGCGCTTGCTCTATCTTGAAAGCATTTTGGCTGATAAGGACTATGATATCTTTGCCATCAAAGAAAACGAAGTTTTAGCCCGCCGGGCTACCTTAATTGAATGGTTGAAAGCTGAAGGCTTTGATCCCAAGACGATTACAGCTTTCCCTGAAGATAATATTCCTGTGCCGCAACGCGATGAGCAAGACGATAACGCGATTCGCGCATGTTTGCAGCTTTGGGCGAAGAAACTCGGTAAAACCATGGAGCACACGATTGAAGTGCCAAAGATGATTCACGAAGCAAGACTAATCTCACTTGAAACTGGCGATCCTGTTCCGATTTTGGGTAAGCAACTTTTGCGTGATGGTCGCACGGGTGACTTCTATGATCAGCCTGTGATGATTGGTGTGATGAGTATGCTCAAATTGCATCACCTGGTTGAAGACAAGGTTCATGCCCGTTCAACCGGCCCATACAGCCTGGTAACCCAACAACCACTTGGTGGTAAAGCCCAGTTTGGTGGTCAGCGCTTTGGTGAGATGGAAGTGTGGGCGCTTGAAGCTTATGGTGCCGCCTATACCCTGCAGGAAATGCTGACGGTGAAATCGGATGATGTTCAGGGTCGCACGGCGACATATGAAGCCATCGTGAAGGGCACCCCCATTGAAGCTCCTGGTATCCCAGCCGCTTTCCGTGTGCTGGTAAAGGAATTGCAGTCGCTGAGCCTTGCGGTTGAGGCGATTATGGACGATGGCGAGATAGTTCGCTTTGGAAAAGACGACGAAAGAAGTCAAACACCCCGCGTTTCGACCGGTTTGCTGGATATCGGCAGTGAAATTCCGGCTCTCGATAGAATCGCTTGACGTTAGAGCGAAGGGCGTGTTAGAATTCCCTTTCGTCCATCAGGCAGGCTGATCTTTTTAGCATGCCTTAAAAGGGTAAAAACGGGTCATAGTTAGTAAAAATGACCCCTAATGATAAATTATTAAAGAGTTTAATAGTACGGAGAAAGAAAAAGTGCCAACAATTAACCAATTGGTTCGACAAGGTCGAAGAACAAAGAAAGCCAAGAGCAAATCACCAGCTCTGCAATATACGCTTAACTCTGAGAAACAACGCCGCACTCGCCAACCCAAGGGAGCGCCTCAGAAACGTGGTGTGTGCACCATCGTGCGTACCATGACCCCCAAGAAGCCAAACTCGGCTTTGCGCAAGATCGCTCGTGTGCGCCTTTCCAACGGTATGGAAGTCACCGCATACATCCCTGGCGAAGGTCATCAGTTGCAAGAGCACAGTGTTGTCCTGGTTCGCGGTGGCAGAGTAAAGGATCTGCCCGGTGTGCGATATCACGTCGTGCGTGGTACCCTGGACTCCACCGGTGTAAACAACCGCAAACGAGGACGCTCGAAATACGGCGCCAAACGCGCGGAATAATAGCATAGAGAGAAACGAGTACAGGCACGCCTACCATAAATAGTGTAACGTTGTGCCTTGTTTAGATTGAGGAGCATTTATGTCAAGAAGGATTAAGCCCGAAAAGCGAGAAGTTAAACCCGATGATCGCTTTAATAACGTTCATTTGCAAATGATCATAAATCGCATCATGCTCAATGGCAAGAAAAGCCTGGCTACAACCATGGTTTACGATGCGCTTGATATGATTACTGAAAAAACCGGTAAAGAAGGCATTGAAGTCTTTGAAACCGCGCTCAAAAATGTGAGCCCCCTTATGGAAGTTCGCCCACGTCGTGTTGGTGGTTCAACCTATCAGGTGCCCATGGAGGTTTCTCCTGAACGTCGTATCACTTTAGCGATGCGCTGGATTATCACAGCATCGCGCGCGCGTTCCGGCAGATCATTCCCAGAAAAATTTGCTGCGGAACTTATGGACGCTGCCGAAAATCAAGGCGCATCCATTCGCCGCAAAGAGGAAACCCATCGAATGGCTGAAGCCAACCGTGCGTTTTCTCACTTCCGTATCTAATACGGCCGTACTTTAACTTTTTTAGAGAATAAAATGACAGAATTTCCGCTTGATCGATATCGCAATATTGGCGTAATTGCCCATATTGACGCTGGTAAAACAACCACGACCGAGCGGATTTTGTTTTATACGGGCAAAACCTATCGTATCGGTAACGTAGACGACGGTACAACCGTCACTGACTGGATGCCCCAGGAACGCGAACGCGGTATTACTATCGTTTCTGCCGCGGTAACCGCTGAGTGGAAGGGTTATCGCTTGAACCTCATCGATACCCCGGGTCACATCGACTTCACCGCTGAAGTGCAACGCTCCTTACGTGTGTTGGACGGTGGTGTGGTCGTTTTTGATTCGGTACAAGGCGTTGAACCCCAAAGCGAAACGGTTTGGCGTCAGGCTGATAAATATGCTGTGCC
Organism: Chloroflexota bacterium; assembly: GCA_012800995.1. Classification (GTDB taxonomy): domain Bacteria; phylum Chloroflexota; class Anaerolineae; order Anaerolineales; family Anaerolineaceae; genus Mesolinea. Next base: position 367 of record JAAZIH010000205.1, on the reverse strand, counting down.
CCGCATCGCTTTTGCCAATAAGATGGATCGCGTAGGTGCCTCTTACGAGCGCACGATTGAAAGCATTCGCGAACGCCTGGGCGCAAATGCTGTTCAGATGCAAATTCCAATTGGCTCTGAGTCCGATTTTACAGGCATGATTAATCTACTGGAAGAAGATGCCTGGTATTTTGAAGACAAAGTGGGCTCAGAACCCCGCATTACCGCAATTCCCGCTGAATATAAAGAAGAAGTCGCTTTAAAACGAGCAGTTTTGGTTGAGCGCATTGCCGAGCTGGATGACACGCTGACTGAAAAGTTCCTGCTGGGCGAGCCCATTGAGCTTGCTGAGCTTAAAGCCGCATTGCGACGGGGTGTTTTGGATAAT
>JAAZIH010000204.1 GCA_012800995.1 Chloroflexota bacterium | reverse complement strand
GGTCATTTTCAAGGGTGGGGTATATCTTGAAGGTCTGTCGAAGATTAAGGTGATGGCTTTTGATAAAACCGGCACATTAACGCTTGGCGAACCCAGGGTTGAGTTAGTCAAAGCGGTGGATTGCCAAAACAGTGAGGAACCCTGCGAGCCCTGCGATAATCTTTTGGCATTGGCCAGCGCTTTGGAAGAACGCAGTCAACACCCGTTGAGCAGTGCCATTCTGGAACGTGCTGATGAACGTGGCGTGCGCGGAAAAATCGCGCCAGCTGAAGAGCTCAAAGTGCTTGGTGGGCGTGGGCAAGAGGGCTTTGTGAACGGCAAAAAGGCGACCATCGGCAGTGTTCCCTTGTTTTTAGCTGAACATAAACCCTCCCTTAGCTTGATTGAGGCCACCCGCCAGGCTGAAGCGGATGGTCAAACCACGGTGATGGTTTGCGATGGTGACTCGGTGCGGGGTTACTTGAGTCTTCGCGACCAGGCCCGCCCCGAAGCGCTTGAAGTATTGCGATCGTTGCAATCATTTGGCATCCATACCGTCATGCTTACTGGCGATAACGCTGGCGCGGCGCAGCACATTGCCAACAGTCTGGATATTGACGAAGTAAACGCATCACTCTTACCAAACGAAAAATTAGACGCCTTAAGTCTTTTGCAAGAAAAGTTTGGCATGGTGGCGATGGTGGGGGATGGCATCAATGACGCTCCAGCCCTGGCGCGTGCTGATATCGGTGTGGCTATGGGAGGCGCGGCGAGCGGGCAGATTCTGGAAACCGCGGATGTGGTTTTGATGAATAATGATCTCAAACGTCTGCCTTTTGCCTTTCGGCTTTCCAGATTTGTGAACAAGCTTATTCGTCAGAACATCATCATCAGCTTAGGGGTAAAATTCGCGGTCGCGGCTTTGGCGATTATGGGGCTCATCCCGCTTTGGGTGGCGGTTTTAGCGGATATCGGTATTTCCTTGTTGGTGACGCTGAATGGTTTACGGGCAACCGCGTTTGAAAAGGAAGATTTATAGGAATAGAAAAGCCAGCCTTATAGCAAAATGTCGCAGAACATTATTTGATGATGAAGTGCATATCCCATTCGTCTTCATCAACTTGCTCGATTTTGCTGTCGTTGGTGGAAAGCGTTATCCATGTTCTTCCTGGCTTGAGCTCGAAGGCTTCTCCGTTGAGGTTGTAGAACAAGAAGGGTTGGTCGTAAGCTGAAGTGCTCCAGTTGATGTGATAAAGTTTGCCATCTCTCAACAAAATGCCGCGTTGTTGCGTGTTGCCATCATCAAAATTGATGTCGTAAAATAGGTTGCGGTAGTTCACATAATTGGTGAAGAGAAAGACGATGTTTTCAAAGGCGATTGGCTCGCCTGTGGCACGATCTTCAGCTTTACTAAGCTTGTATCGTCCTTCAGAGACCAACTCATCCTGCCAGAGCTCATATTTTCCGCTTTCCGTGTTGAAGCGCCAGTCCATCACCGAAAAGTCCGCATAAAGGTAACTGAAGCGTTGGGCGGTCTGATTTGAGTCAGGTGGGATTTCGGCGAACTTCAAGCCGAAAAGCTCTGGCGTTTTATTGGCTTCATCAGAACTGGATAATGCGGTGCGTACCGCGGCAGTATCTACCCAGGTTTTGCCTCCCTGGGCGACTGTATCGGTGCATATGCCTGGACACGGGATGAAGCCACGCCGAGCAAATCGATCGACAAGGTAGTTGTCAAGCACGCTTTCAACAAGTTCATATACCGTTCCAACAACTAAAACCCCTTGCTGATGTTCGGTGAGGCGCGCGTCAACGACGCTGCCATCGCCAAGTGGTCCAACATGAGGGTGGTCATTGCCGTAATACAGCGCGATGAGGTTGTTGACTTGCGCGCCATGATAATACTCAAAGACCATGTCGGCTTTGTTGAGGCCTTCGGCTGGTCTGAAACT
>JAAZIH010000203.1 GCA_012800995.1 Chloroflexota bacterium | reverse complement strand
ATTTTGGGTTCTATGCAATTCTTATCTATTTTTATTTCAATTTGCACCGGCTACCTCCTTTCAACGCCTACAGTATAGGAAAAATAAGGATTGGATGCACTTAGTTTCTCATAGATGGTCGGTTTTAGGGGATAAGTGGTTTCAATTAGGGTTTGGTATAATCAGCCTACCAATATTTAGGACGTACGAAATGACATCTTTTGCACAACCCAACAAAGAACTCACCATTTGTTATTTTGGCACTTATAGGAATCAATATGCTCGATACAAAGTGTTAAAGGGTGCTCTTGAATCAAACGGAGTAACAATAAAGGAATGTCATGCAAAACTGTGGCATAGTATTGAGGATCGTGAAAAGGTTGCTGGTGGAGGTTGGGCAAACCCTGTTTTTTGGTTTAGGCTTTTAGTTGCATACCTGAGGCTAATTATAAAGTTCATCCAAATAGGAAATTACGACATAATGTTAGTCGGTTATCCAGGACAATTAGATGTTTTTCTAGCCCGTTTTTTAAACCGTTTCCGAGGAAATAAACCCCTTGTTTTGGATGTTCTCATGTCACTTTATCTTGTTGCTTTGGAGCGTGATATTGATAAACGATCGGCTTTCTCGGTAAAATTACTTAATATACTTGAAAATTGCTCATTGCGTGTACCTGATCTCCTTATTCATGATACTCCTGAGTATGTTGAGTGGTTACAAAATCAATATGGGCTTAGCCCAGAACGCTATTACCTTGTTCCCCTCAGTGCTGATCAAAGTGTATTTACCAAACCTATAAACCGTAAGCTTGATTCAAATACATTCAATATTCTGTATTATGGTACGTTTATTCAAAATCATGGCATTGACAAGATACTAAAAACAGCACAAACACTAAATAAACAAGATAATTTACATTTTTACATGGTAGGTGATGGTCCTGAACGTGAAAAGGCTGAGGCATTTGCTAAAGGAAATAAACTGAAGAACGTTCACTTCTTAGGTTGGAAGAATCAGCATGAACTTATTGAGATTATGGAAAGCATGAATATAGCGCTTGGCCCTTTTGGTGATACTCCTCAATCAAAGATGACTGTACAAAATAAACTATATGAGTGTATGGCAATGGGTTTACCATTGCTGATTGGCGAGAGTCCAGCAACATTGCGTCAGTTTGGTTATAACCAAGTGGCGATATTGACAAAACGTGATCCTGTATTCATGGCGGAAGCCATTGAGAGGATGATACAAAATCCTGTTGCGATTGAAAACATGGCAATAAAAGCACGACAGGAGTATTTAGAAAAATATGCGCTAAATGTGCTAGGTAAAGGTCTCCGTGAAGAGCTTGAATGGCTGCGAAGCAATATAACAGAGATACGCAAGCGAAACAAAACGATTGACTAAAACAGCGGCAACGGATTCATGTTGTTTTTAGGTGGAAAAAATTTATGTCTCAGACAATCTCGTATTAAACATTAATAAAGGTAAAGGTATAATCACATCACCAATATCAAACTGGAGCAAACAATGAATCTCGAACAAAATCTTATTAAATACGCTGATCTTCTCGTTCGCGCGGGTATCAACCTTCAAAAAGGCGAGGGTTTATATATGTCCATTAGCACCGATGCCATCCCCGTGGCGCGCTATGCTGTGAAACGCGCTTATGAACTCGGCGCCAAGGACGTTGTTGTGGACGTCAGCGACGACCAAATGAACCTTGCCCGCTAT
>JAAZIH010000202.1 GCA_012800995.1 Chloroflexota bacterium | reverse complement strand
TTAGCTTATGTTCTGGTGCTTTTACCTTTGATGACGGAACCTATCAGCGAAAAGTTGAGTGAGGATATAAATCCCCAACGTTCAACTGTTATGGCATATCATGAGGCAGATACTGAAACAGAAAAGCAAACGATTCTCACTAAAATTACTTTTCCAACTCAGCTACATGAACCTCCGCTGTTATTAGAAGCTACGCCGGAACCTGAGGTGATCCAAACGCCTTCGGTTTGTAATTACGATTCTCCAATGATTTTCCTGTTGGTGGGAACTGATTCCAAAACGGACACCTATCGAAGTGGTTTGGCGGATGTCATTCGTCTTATTCGTGTAGATTTCGCTAATAGAAAAATCAATATGATTGCTTTACCGAGGGATATGGTAATCGAATTTCCCGAAGGGCGCACCGATATGGCAAGCCCGATGAAAATCAACCAGGCATATTATCTGGGCACTGAGGCCGTGAGCCGCTATGTTGGGGGTGGAAATGGAGCCCACTCTTTAGCTGAAGCTATAGACTACAATTTCGGCGTTAAAACAGACCACTACATGGTGGTCAATTTTACATTGGTGAGGTCGGTTATTGATGCGGTCGGTGGGGTGGATGTCGATTTACCCAAAGAAGTTGAGGATGAGTATTTTGGCTACTATCCATCCGGGCCGCAACATCTTGATGGATTGGAAGCTTTGGTGCTGATGCGCATTCGCATGAAATATACCGATGATTTTCGTGTTTCCAACCAAACCATTGTGCTTAAAGCGATGTTTGAAAAAATGAAAACGCCTAATATGATGACTAAGATTCCTTCGCTAATCCGTGAGTTTCGGGAAAATCTATTGACGGATTTGTCTGTTGAGGAGTTAATAAGGCTTGGCAACTGTCTTAGCAAAGAATTTGAGGTGGAAGATATTCATGCGGCACAGTTTAGTAAAGAGCACATTCAGGCAGGCAGGGAATATATTCCATCTGCGAATTTATATTTATTTGTGTACAAATGGGGTGACGAAGCTGTGCAATTTATTCATGAGACCTTAATGAAAAAGTAAGCTTATGTACCAGCAATTTTTTATGATTGGAATATGTTAAAATAAGCGACATGGATGTAAAAGTTGTTTCAACAAATCGCAAAGCGCGATTTGAATATTTTATAAGCGATACATACGAAGCCGGCTTGGTTCTCAAAGGTACTGAAATAAAGTCGATTCGTCAGGGGAAAATGAGCTTGCAGGAAGCTTATGTGCGTACAGATGGCGAGGAGGCATGGCTGGTTGCGGCACATATTGCGCCTTATGACCAGGCTTCAAACGCACAACATAATCCAACGCGCGATCGCAAACTGCTTTTGCACAAGAAAGAAATCCGCCAATTGTGGAATGCTATCCGCATTAAAGGCATGACGATTATACCTTTGAGAGTGTACCTAAAAGCAGGTCGTGCCAAGTTGGAAATTGGTGTGGCGCGTGGTAAGAAACAATACGACAAGCGTGAGAGTATAAAAGAACGTGATATGAAACGTGAAATCTCAAGACGCGGTGGTGACTATTAAGCCAACAATAGAAAAAATGTATGAGACCTTGCATCTTTTGGGATAGCTTAATCGCTCTGTTCTCATACAACGATATAATGGACTAAGATGAAAAACTTTAAACTAACACGACGTGATTTCTTGAAATTGAGTGGACTGTCTATAGGTGCGCTTGCTTTACCTAAGGCTGAACCAAGCTCGCAAACGATTGAGCCATTTATTGATGGCAAACTTTATGGTCGCATAGCGGTCGGTGATGTTGGCGCATGGACAGAAATGCGCAGCGAGCCCAATGTTGACGCACCAGTGGTGAAAACGATTTTTCGTGATGATGTCTTTGAGATAAAACGTGAACTTGTTGCCAATAAGCTTGACCCTAACCGATATAAACAGCGCTGGTATGAGACGCCAGAAGGATATGTACATTCCTGGATGATGCAGCCATGTAGGAGTCATTACAATCCGGTCATTAGTGAGCTGCCAGAGCAAGCTGATGGAGAGCGCGGAATATGGGTTGAAGTGACCATTCCCAAAGTCGATATCCAAATCGCGGGATCCAAAGAAAATGCATCCTATTGGATTCGGTCAGTTCCCCAACCCAGACTTTATTACTCGCAGGTGCATTGGGTCTCTGATATTCGTCAAAACAATGGACGTACGGAGTATTTGCTTAGCGAGAAATGGGGTGCGTTACCTGATCATTACTGGGTTGACGCGAGGGCTTGCCGTGTAATTACACCCGAAGAAATAGCGCCTTTGCATCCAGAAGCCGGTGAAAAACATATCGTCATAGACCTTTATAACCAAACTCTGCGCGCTTTTGAAGGCAAACGCGAAGTCTATTTTTGCGAAGTGTCTACAGGCTATGTGCAAGAAGGGAAATGGACGACTACTCCCGGTGTGCATCATACCTGGCGCAAGATGATTTCTTTACATATGAGCGCGGGTGGTGTTTCGCAATATGACTCACCCGGAATAGCCTGGACACTGCTTTATCACAGTGATGGTCAGGCCATCCATACCGCCTATTGGCATAACAAT
>JAAZIH010000201.1 GCA_012800995.1 Chloroflexota bacterium | reverse complement strand
GCCATCCATGATATTGAGCTTTTGCCAGACCATCTTGATTTGATTAGCGCGCGCACAGAGTTCTATGAGAAACCCGCAGCTTTGCCTACTGTTGAACGCAGCAGTATAAAAATGGATTTGCATCGTCGCGATTTTACGATCAACACCCTGGCGTTACAGTTGGATGGACAGCATTTTGGTACCCTGTATGATTTTTGGGGTGGATTAGCTGATTTGCGGGATGGCAAAATCAGGGTTTTGCACGCGCTCAGTTTTGTGGATGATGCCACACGCATGTTGCGGGCAGTACGATTCGCGCAACGCTTCGGCTTTAAAATTGAAGACCGCACACTTAGTTTAATGAAAAATAATTTACCCTTGCTTAACGAAATTAGTGGAGCAAGGCTCTTGCATGAGTTTAATTTGATTTTGCAGGAACCCCAGGCGGTTAGCATGTTGCAAAGTCTGAATGAATTAGGGATTTTGAAACATGTCCACAAGGTTTTACCCTGGGATGTGAGCATTGCTCAGCGATTGACAAGCGCGCTTTCTCAAATTACCACACAATCCAACGGGAGCCATAAATCCACAGAACTCAGCGAACGGCAAACGATTGCCTATTGCCTTTGGCTTGAGGATTTGACCGTGGAAGAGTTAAATAGCCTGAATGAGCGCATGGTTTTGCCAGCGCGTTTAATGCGTTTAATCGAGCAAACACGTTACGCTCGCCAGGTTTTGCCGGGATTGTTGGATGCCAAACCCAGCTGTATTGTGGATGCTTTGCAACACGTGCAGGCTGAGGCGCTTCACGCGCTATGTTTGAGCACACAGGATGAACGCGAGATAAGCTTAATAGACAAGTATATTAAGCATTATCAGCATGTAAGTCATCACGCAAGCGGGGCGGATTTACGCGCGCTTGGGCTGGAGCCCTCACCACGCTTTGAAGAGATTCTGCACCGTCTTAAGGTGGCATGGCTGGATGGTGAAGTTAAAAGTGTCGAAGAAGAAAAAGCCCTTCTCAAGCGACTGGTCGTGGAATGAGCCGTTGGATTAAGTTGCGAGTTGTAAACACACGGAGTGTATGGTAATATATGTGTGTAAATGCAACATGGTGACTGAAATGGACTATGAAAAGAGAATTCTTGAATATCTAAAAATTTCTAACGGAATTATTACAGCGAGATATTGTCGGGAAAATCAAATACCCACTATTTATCTCACAAGGCTTGTCAGAAATGGCTTATTAAAGAAAGTCTTCCCTGGAATTTATCTAACGGAAAATGGCGATTATGATGAGCTGTATTTTTTTCAATGTCGTTATCCCAAAACGATTTATTCTTACGAAACAGCCGCAAATTTACTCGGTGTCAGTGATAAATTAGTTCATCAAATAGATGTAACTGTAAACTGGAATTATCGCTTTAATAATCTTCCCTCAAATGTTAAAGTTCATTATGTCAAACGTGAGTGGTTAAACATGGGTGCGTTTCAAAGCAAAACGATGTTTGGTAATCCTGTGAACGTCTATAGTTACGAGCGCATTCTTTGTGACCTTATCAAAAACCGAGAAAAAACAGATTCCGAGACATATGTAAAGCTGATTCGTGGCTATTCCAGTTACGAAAAGAGAGATCTCGAGAATCTTTACAAAATTGCGAGTATTATGGGCATACGCCAAAAAATAAGTGATATTCTGGAACTTGCTTATGAATAAGGACTCAATAATCCACTTATGTCATAAGGTTAGCAGAGAAACCGGTTTGAATTTTAATATTGCACTGATTTACTATTTTTTGGAGTCTATTCTTTTGAGGTTAGCACAAAGTCAGTTTAAGGACAGCTTTGTCTTAAAAGGTGGTTTTTTGTTATCGAATCTGATAGGCGTTGAAGAAAGAACCACTTTAGACATAGATTTTCTCCTGCACAATTTGACACTTTCACAGGGCAAGATTATAGAGATATTTGAAGAGATATTGAGAGAGGATAATCAAGATCCTGTTAACTACGAAATCCTTGATGTAAAAATAATCAAAAAAAGTAGCCCATATGCTGGTTATCGATTAAATATACAATGTAGTTTGGAAAATGTAAGACAAATAATTCCTCTTGATATTGCCACAGGCGATCTTATAACTCCGGGAAGTGTTGATTATCATTATCTCAGCCTTTTTAACAACGGTGAGATACCCATAAGAGCTTATCCGGTCGAGACGATATTATCAGAAAAGATACAAACGATTTTTGAAAAAGGGTTTCTAAACAGTCGTTCCAAGGATTTCTATGATCTTTATATACTCTCATATTTATGGGCGAATAAAATAAATTATGCAATATTGCTTGAAGCCTGCAAGCGTACTTTTAGAAATAGAAACTCTGAATGGGATATTGAAAAACTTAAGGCACTTGTGAATACATTAAAGCTGGATTCGCATTTCGAAAAACGTTGGCTTCTATATGCTACAAAAAATACCTTCGCAAAGGATGTACTCTTTGCTTCTGTCATTGAAGGAGTGATGACCTTGTTTGACAAGTTAGCTTTATACGAGCTTCAAGGACTAAAAACAAGTGCAGAGTAAATTCTTAGCAGTTGGCGGACAAAAATTCACGATAAGACCCTTGCTTGAAGAAGATTTGCCAGCTCTTGAGTGGGATGGCGAGTATTTGCACTTTCGCCTATTGTATCGTGGACACTACCAAAACAGTAAGTGGGGTAACACACGCATTTGGGTGGCAGAAGCTGAGGATGGTGAGATTGTGGGGCAGGTCTTTTTGATGTTGCTTTCGCGAAATGAAGAAACCGCGGATGGGGTGAATCGGGCTTATATTTTCTCGTTTCGGGTAAAAGAAAAGGTGCGCAACATTGGCTTAGGGGGCTTTATGATGGACTTTGTGGAAGATTGGGCACGCGAGCTGGGTTTCACGCATTTGCGTCTAAACGTGGAACGGGTAAATCTTGATGCCCGTCGATTTTACGAGCGACATGGTTTTGTGGTTTATGGAAGCGATCCTGGTGTGTGGGAGTTCAGGGACCATGAGGGAGTTTGGCATCAACGTGTTGAACCAGCCTGGAAGATGATTAAGACGATTCAAAAATAACCTGGATCATTGCGTATCAAGAAAAACAGACCCATGGATATTCTGTGGGTCTGTTCTGCCATTGATAGAAATGGTTTGCTTGGCTAAAGCCTGAATTATTTATCCTCGGATGAATCGCTGATGTAATCTTCCAATTCTTCAAGTG
>JAAZIH010000200.1 GCA_012800995.1 Chloroflexota bacterium | reverse complement strand
TTGCCCAATGCCATAATGTCATCCGCTAAGGTATTATTCTTCGCAATTTCATCCAGTAAATTTCTTAAAACAGGTTCAATAATTTTCCAAATTTCTTTCCTGTTAATACCGGGTGTTGAAAACAAAAAATTAATCATCGCGTTGTTTGGTCGCACATTATCAAAGTCAATGAGACGTTGATACATACGCCTTAGGTTTGAATCTGACAGAATCGCTTCATCACCGTACTGCTCTCTAAAAAGCAGCGGGAGCTTGCTGGCAATTTCAACTGTCACAATATCGCCAAGAACAGGCATATCATAATAGCTCTTATCAATAACTGTCGGAATTTCAGGCCAGAGAGATAGGTTTGTTCCGAAATTTGATTGGTCATACTCATGACCATGGCGGATTAATATTCTTGCTTCGCCATCACGATAATGTAAATATTGGTTGGAAAAGTAGTCATCATTTTCTTCAATTCCGAAGAATTCCCTGATTTTATTTCTTATTTTTGGTGTCGTATTGGCAAGGCGGTCATGATTTCCAGGAATATAATGAATCTTGACAGGCATGCCGAACAAGTCTTCTAAACCGCGAAAAACTTTCGCTGTATCAGCAACTTTAGGATCAGTAGCAATTGCATCAAGGATGTCCAAAATACGCTGCTCATGTGGTGTGCCCTCAGTAACTTCATCATTATGTACGTAAGGACGTAAATGATCATTGTGCCACATGACTGACCGGGTAATCTCAAAGATATCCCCCGCGAGAATCAGATCGATATGTTCTACTTGACCTTCCTTAATTAATTCAGCAATCTCACGAAAGAAAGTTCTATACACCCGTCCTGGAAGATTCAAGTTGCTCCGGTTGATACCCATTGTATAGGGGCTGGTGTCAGCGAAATGCAAGTCTGAAAGCACAATCAGCATACAATTTTCTCCACAATAACTATATTAGAAATTGTAGCTGATTATTCGTCGATTTTCATAATAAATGCTCCGGATTCAATGCTTCCTAACATTAACTTTACATCCTCAGCATAATTAAATAACAGGAATGGATAATGCCAATCGTACTCTGTCTTAATTTTCTTCCAGCTTTGACCAGAATCATGGCTTATCAATACAAAACCTTTAGAACCAGCAGCCAATATCTTTGGGTTTTCCCTGTTATGTGCAATAGAATATACACCTTCAGACACAGCTACAGTTAGCTCCCAAGAGGTATTCTTTTCCTGCCAGCTAAAAACACCTGTCTCGGTCGCACTAAATAAATTGTCGCCTGAAATTAGAAATTGGTTAACCCGCGTATTATCTAAACCATTGGATTGTTTGATGAGATTAGCTTCCAGAAATCGATAAACTTCACAATTCATCTCACAATCGCATGCTGAGACCCACATAGTAGAATTTTTATCATCAGCAACCATATCATAGATCAAAAGTCCTTCCATTCCCAGGTTTTTCCATCCCGAATCACTTCGCAACCAAACCCCATCAGTAGTACCTATGATAAGATTTTCCTGGAAAGTCAACATTCTGGTCACCGTTAAACAATTACTTGTTTCAAGACCTTTTTGGATGTCGTTTTCACCCCCCATTATTTCAAGCGAAGTGGCATCGGATTCTCCAAGCACTTTGTTTTCCCAGCGGAGTTTCTGAGTCATTGTCAGGTCATTTGGTTTTGGCAAGTCTATTGACTGCCATAAATCATTTTCATACACCCACAAACCATCTCCATTATTAAGCCACAATGACTTACCATCACTAAATAAACCAGTTATGTTCAGATCGTTTAGACCATCGTAGAGTGTTGTCCAGGTATCTAAAGGTGATTCCACACGATGTACCCCTAAGCCATGAATTGCGACGTATATATTTTCAGGCTCGTCTTCCAGTGCTTGCATCCCAGTGATGGTGTAAAGCCGCAGGTCACCCATGATGGTTGCCCAATTTTCACCGCCATCACGAGTTCGCACCATGCCTGAATTTTGTGTTGCCAGATACCAGGTTTGTGGATAATATGATGAAATCGCAATATCATTAATATGGCTACCATTCCATCCGTGGTTTTTCCACGATGCGCCACTATTTACGCTTACATACAGCCCATTGGCATAGGTCGTTGCAAAAAAACGATTACCATAGGCATTATTAGGATCGCCTTTAATTTTAGTAATTTTCACATCAGCAGGTAACCCAGTTCGCGATGATTGCCATGAATCACCTATGTTCGCACTCTTATATACGCCCCCACCATGCCAAACGCCTCCGATAATTACATTTTGGTTAGCCTCGTTCATCGCCAGACCTCTGGCAGATAAATCATCAACCCCAGCATTTATCGCTGAGAATGTTAAGCCGTTATCTACACTGCGATAAAAACCATGTTCATGTGCAGTAAAGTAAACCATATTTATATTCGCTGGATTAACCTCAATGTCATAGAAATAATCTGGCGTTGAAAAATAATCGCCCCTATAAACAATTGTCCACGTTCTTCCAGCGTCCGTAGAACGGGAAACATAGCCAACTAAGCTCCCGCTAATCCGCGAGGCGGCGTAAACAATGGAAGGATTCTTTGGATCTATTTCAATATCGTAGATAATATGATTAGTAAGCGTACCCCCACTTGATGGCTGCCAGTTTAGACCTCGATCAGTAGAAAGGAAAACTCCACCACCATATGTACCCGCATAGATTATTTCTCCATGCCTTGGATGAATAGCTAATGATTGAATATGTAAATTTGTTAGTCCGTTATTTCTGGCGTACCATGTCGTGCCTTCATCAAAACTGACATAAACACCAGATTGAAAATGACCACCAATCACAATATTGCTGCTGTTGGGGTCAGTAAGAACAGATGTATAAGTTCCCCCAATTGGACCTATTGGTTCAGCGATTTGTTTTCCAAGACTAAAAAAAGGGAAGGCAATTACATACGATGAATTAGTCTCGTTAGTAATAGTCCTAAAATCATCGTTTGTGTCTGAATTTTGCGCATCAACATTAAATGAAGAGAACACAAAAACTATTAATGCAAACAAAAAGATTACGAACAACAGTTTCTTGTTCATTTCATGCACCTCTATCATAGAAGTGCATGTAGTGTGCCAAGAATACTTAATTTAGAATTATCTCAAAAGCCTTTATACACTGCTCTACAGCTTCATCTTTGGTTTCGAGATGGGTAACCAAGCGAAATTCCCTCGGACCTACATCCATAATCAAGACTCCCATTTCCTTTAACTTTTCCAGAAAAGCAGCTGTGGTAATTTCAACATCATCTTCTAACGCGCAAAAGATGAGATTCGTATGAGGAGTGCCTCGGGTTAGTTTAACACCTGGAATTGCGGCAAGACCATCAGCCAATTGTTGCGCGCGCACATGATCAACGCGCAGGCGTTCAACATTATGCTCTAATGCGTAAATTCCCGCCGCAGCAAGGATACCCGCCTGGCGCATGCCACCACCCAATATTTTACGTAAACGACGCGCTTTGTTAATCAGCTCTTTTGATCCTGACAGCATGGATCCTACAGGCGCGCCCAATCCCTTGCTCAAACAAAAAGTAACTGAATCAGCATGTTGGACTAATTCTTTTACTGGTAAATTCAATGCGACAGCAGCATTAAATAAACGCGCGCCATCAATATGTAAGGCCAAACCATGTTGCTTACAGAACTCTGATACTTCTTCAACATATGCCTGGCTCAACACAGTACCACCACAAAAATTTTGCGTGTTTTCAATGATCACCAATCTGCTAATTGGTTCATGAACATCAAAATGGTTTCGAACAGCCCCCTTCAAATTTTCAATACTGATACTGCCATCGGCTTCATTAGGCACAGTAAACATTGATACCCCACCCAAAACAGATACACCACTGGCTTCATGCAAAAAGGTATGCCCCTGAGTGCCCATAATCGCTTCATCACCGCGTTGGCATTGTGACAATACGCCAACTAAATTCCCCATCGTGCCAGAGCTTACGAACAGCGCGGCTTCTTTGCCCAGAAGTTCGGCAGTCATAGCTTCAAGCTGATTAACCGTCGGGTCTTCGTGGTAAACATCATCGCCAACTACAGCCTTAGCCATAGCTTCACGCATCGCATCTGAAGGTCTGGTAACGGTATCTGATCTAAAATCATATGTTTTCATTTGCCCAATTTCTCCACAGTTTTCAAAATTTCTTTAAGGTCTTCTGGTAATGGCGCCACAAATTCAGTTGGCTCTTCATCTCCTGGTAAAACAATGCCTAATTTATTTGCATGCAAAAAGAAGCGCTCAACAGGAATACTTAATTTCCGTCTGCCATATACTTTATCGCCGGTAATCGGGGTCTTGATAAAGGCCAAATGCACCCGGATTTGATGCGTTCTTCCAGTAAAAGGCTGAACCTCTAATAACGAGTGTCTCGCGTAGCTCTGTACAGTCTGATATTCAGATACCGCGGCTCGGCTCTTACCATATTTAACGGTCATGCGCTGGCGGTGTATATCATCGCGTCCAATATTAGCTTCAATCCTGCCACTGGGTGTAGGCGGATGGCCATCAACCAAGGCAAGATACTTCTTAATGACTTTACGGGTTTTGAATTGTTTAACCAGCCATTTATATGTTTCATTATTTCTTGCAACAATCAAAACACCGGAAGTGTCTTTATCCAGGCGATGCACGACACCTGGTCTGCCTGTTTCACCTACCTCGCGAATATCTGGCCAGTGATACAAAAGCGCATTGACTAATGTTCCACTTTGATTACCTGCTCCAGGATGAACAACCATGCCAGCAGCTTTGTTTATAACAATGACATTTTCATCCACATAGATGGTATTCAGAGGAATGTCTTCAGCCAAAAGTGTGTCTTCGCGTTCAAGTTCTAATAAAAGCTCAACCTTATCACCAGGTTCCAACTTTGTAGATGCCTTTAGGCAAACCTCACCATTCAATTTCACCTTGCCATCAATGATCGCGGCTTGCACCTTGCCTCTGGATACATCGCTCAGAGAATCACTGATAACCTTGTCTAAGCGACCACTATTGCTCGCTTCAAAGACATGTTTTTCATAATAAGGACTCATTCACTATCCTCAACTTTGTACACCACTTTTTCAAGCTCTTTATCTGAAGCACAGGCATTACAATCCTCACCGTTTGCTTTCTTGTCTATTGCTTTCAATGACTTTTTTTCTTCGATGAGATAATGGAAGACCATCAGGAAAACGCCAACCGTCACAGCAGAATCAGCCACATTAAACACCGGAAAGTGACCAAATGACAGGAAATCAATCACATAGCCAAATTTTATTCTGTCAATAATATTGCCTGCCGCACCAGCAAAAATAAGCGTAAAAGAGACTTTAGCCAGCCAATCTTTTGGATTTACAACTTGATAGTAAAAAAGCACTGCGATTGCGATGATTATGCTGACAACCAAGAGGATAGTATTCGCATTTTGAAACAATCCAAAAGCTGCACCCGTATTTCGCCAATGAACAATTGTAAAAAAATCGCCAAGGAAAGCTATTGGCGAGAAACCCTCACCAACAGCCATCTTATGGGTTACAAGAATCTTAGTCCATTGATCCAAAGCGACGATAACCGTAGCAAGTCCAATCAAAAAAGCATTATGCTTTATTTTATTTTTCATTATCGCTCCATTTTATCAAGCGCGATGGTTAATTCTTCACCATCAAAGCTATCAGACGCCGAAGCAAACCCTGCAGGCGCTTGGCTTGATTCTAACGCAAGCGCTAAAGTCTCGCTTGAAATATAATCCTGATTAGCTTCAATCGCTTCTGCCAATCGCGGGCTCGCAGCATAACTTAATCGAATTCTATCCGCGATTTCCAATCCAGCATCCTTGCGCAAAGCCTGCACACGACGCACAACCTCACGTGCTAATCCTTCATTAATCAATTCTGGTGTTAAGGTCGTGATGAGCGCCGCTAAATAAGCCCCATCAGAAGCGACCTCATAACCCGCGCGCGATTCTGTGATGACTTCAACCTCATCAGGCTCAATGTCATAAACCTGTCCATCAAAATTGACAGAAACCGACTCGCCATTCAGAAAACGCTCAGCACTTTCCCGGGCAGGTAATTCAAGAATTGCCTGACGTATTTTAGGCGACAAGCCCTTATATTTTTGTCCTAACTGTTTTGGCAAGGGGTTCAAACGATAAGCAACTGCTTCGTCACTTGTTGTTAGCAAGCTGACAGATTTCACATTGAGCTCATCTTCAAGGATGTCAGCAAATTTAGATACGATGTCTGTTTCATCAGCACTGCCAACCGCAAAAGCTGCTTCAGAAAGGGGCTGGCGCACCTTGACATTCGACTTTGCACGCGCTGCATGACCCAATGACGCTAATTTCATCACCACACTCATATCATGGTTGAGTTTTGTGTTAATTAAGGCTTCATCATATTCGGGCCATTCAGCCAGATGCACCGACTCGAAAGCGTTTTCATCGACCGAAACAATCAAATTTTGGTAAAGTTCCTCTGCCAGGAAAGGCATCGTTGGTGCCAGCAATTTAGATAGTGTTACCAAAGCCTTATACAGTGTCTCATAAGCAGCTGTCTTATCAGCATCAGCACCACTCTTCCAGAAACGACGTCGTGAGCGCCGCAAATACCAGTTTGAGAGTTGGTCAACAAAAGCTTCAATGGGTCTTGTTGCGGCAATGACATCGTAGTTTTCAAAACCCTCTGTCACCTCTCGTACGAGGCTTTCCAGTGAAGATAACAGCCATTTATCCAGGTCAGAATAAACAGCGGGTTCGCCACTTCCAGGTTTCCAGTTATCTAAATTGGCATAAGTTACAAAGAAGCTATAAGTGTTCCACAAGGTAAGCGTAAATGTGCGTAAGACCTCGCCCACAAGATCAATACTAAAGTTTCGCGAGTTAGCTGGCGGTGAAGCAGTATACATGTACCAACGTGTGGCATCCGCGCCATGTTTGTTGATAACATCCCAGGGGTCAACCACATTGCCAATATGCTTTGACATCTTCTTACCCTCGCCATCCAGGATATGCCCATAGCAAATGACATTTTCATAGCAAGTTGAATCGAAAACGAGCGTGCTAATCGCTAATAGCGAATAGAACCAACCGCGTGTTTGGTCAATCGCCTCGCAGATAAAATCTGCTGGATATTGCCCCTTAAATTCTTCGGTGTTCTTGAATGGATAATGCCACTGCGCCACCGGCATCGCGCCAGAGTCAAACCAAACATCGATGACTTCCGGCACACGACTCATGCGTCCCTCTTTACATTCTGGGCAGCCAAAATGAATATCGTCAACATACGGGCGATGCATATCCAGATCGCTTTGATCTTTACCGGTTAGCCGGCTGAGCTCATCCAGAGAACCAACACAATGCTCATGATCGCAATCTTCGCATACCCACATTGGTAAAGGTGTCGCCCAATAACGATTACGACCAATCGCCCAGTCAACATTATTTTCAAGCCATTTACCAAAGCGTCCGTCTTTAATGTGCTCAGGTATCCAGTTAATCCCTTGATTAATTTCAACCAGTCGATCCCGCACTGCCGTTGTTTTTATAAACCAACTAGGTCGCGCCATATACAGCAATGGTGTGCGACATCGCCAGCAGAAAGGATAATTATGCGTCATGCGATCGCTTTTTACCATCAACCCCCTGTCAAATAGGTTTTTGATGATATCAGGATCAGCATTTTTCACAAATTGACCCGCCCAAGGCTCGACTTCATCTACAAAATTTCCATCATCATTCACGGTGATGAGCACCGGCAAATCATAGACTTTGCTGACTTCCATATCGTCCATACCAAAAGCCGGCGCGATATGCACCAAACCGGTACCATCGGACGTAGTGACATATTCCGCATTAACGATGTAGTGCGCTTTCTTCTTCAAGGGCATAAACTTGAAGAGCGGTTCATAACGCATACCTTCAAGGGCGGATCCGGGAACGGTTTTGTGAACCGTAAGTTCTTCCTCGTCAAAGACCTGAGGAATAAGCTCTTTAGCCAAATA
>JAAZIH010000034.1 GCA_012800995.1 Chloroflexota bacterium | reverse complement strand
TGAACCTATTATCATTCATCCAGAATCAGGTCTTGTTGCTGTTTTAACAGCACAACCTATCCAGACCCCAAGTGAGGATATAGACGGTGAAATGGTTCCAGATATCTCCCAGGCAACTCAAGTTCAGGTTCAGCCAAGCCCTCAAATCCAACCTCAGCAACAAGAGCAAGCGATTGCCACTATCCAGCCAACGTCTATCCCAATATCAAACACGAAAAAGTTAAGCCCTTCAAATATGGATTTTGCTGTTAATTTAGAAACTTTAAAAGGGCACACTGATCAGGTTTGGTGCGTGGCGTGGTCACCGGATGGCAAAACTATCGCCAGCGCGTCTTATGACCATACGGTTAGACTTTGGAGTGTCGATACCTGGATGCCACTTGCTACCATTCGTGGCTTTTCCGACAGGGTGAACACGGTTGCTTATTCTCCCGATGGCAGGATGCTTGCCAGTGGGACGGATGATGGTAGCATCCGTGTCATTGATACCAACAACAATCAAACTCTTATCGATTTATTCGATTCAAGTAAAATAGGCATGGTAGAAAGCGTGGCATGGTCGCCGGACAGCAAATATCTGGCGAGCGCCTCACACGACACGCAGGTGCGCATTTGGGATGTGTCTGCTGGCAGTGTGCTTTTACGCTTACGAGGGCATGAGCAGGATGTGTATAGCGTGGCGTGGTCGCCGGATGGCAAACAGATTGCTACTGGAAGTTGGGATGGCAAAGCGAGGGTGTTCGATTCTAATAGCGGTGATTTAATACAAATATTTGATCATGATTTCGCAAATAACGAAATCTTTAGTGTGGCATGGTCGCCAGATGGAAAAACAATCGCCACGGGCGCGAACGATGGCATCATTCGCTTGTGGGATGTTGCTTCAGGCACCCAAAGCAAAGAACTAAAAGGCTTTAGATACGGTCTCCGCTCTGTAGCGTGGTCACCTGATGGCAGTCTCTTAGCTGGTGTTGCCAACCAAGGGAAACTCATGATTTGGAATGTCGTGACGGGTGTAAAGACAATCGTTCCTGGAAATCACGACAATCATATCCGCTTTGTGGTGTGGTCACCTGATGGTAGCCTTTTGGCAACAGCATCGCTTGATGAAACCCTCAAGATTTGGGGGTTGCCATAAGACACCATGACCGCAGTGGATATTGACAAACGCATGGTGGCAATTACGCGCAGGCTTGAAAAGGAGCTGGGCGGCACCGTGCCGGATGAAAAGTAGCGAAATATAAAAGCGGATTTGAAACATCTCATTAAAGAGTGCTATTTGTGTTAAAATTTGAACCAATAAAACAAAAAGAAGATAAGTTCAAACGATTCGTGTCGTAACCAGTTAACCAAAACGGTGTTATTAAAAAGAGAAAGGAAATAATATGAATACATATAATACTTACACTCCTGAGGGGCAAAACATCCAAATGCTAAACGTGGAAATTTCGTCACTCGAAAAAAAGATTAAGAACAAATCTATTTGGTTGTTTATTCTTACTGGTCTTGCAATGATTGGCACTTTGGTAACTGCCAGTATCATCGGTTTTTTCCATTACGCTGTAATAATCGACATGCTGATCCTCATCGGGCTAATTATCGCGGGCGTCTTAATTACCAAGCTTAACAAAACAGGTTTTATCTTAGCTGTTGTTTTGTTAGCAATTGGTGGGGTCATACAAATCATAGGCCTGATTACAGGTCCTTTTAATGCTTCTGTACTTGGCGGTTTGGTCTTAAGATTTTCGCTTATTTGGTTTATGGTGACCGGTATAAAAGAGCTTGAGCAGTTGAGCAGTCTAAAGGCTCAATATCAACAGGCGGTTTACGCAGCCCAGAGACGGGCACAGGAAGAATCTCAGTCCGCGTACGCGCAAGCACCAGAGACGCAATATCAACAATAAGGATTCTAATCTAAACGCTTAGCTTTAAATGTCCTATAGACGCCACTAAAGTACTCTACTGGGTACATAGTGGCGTTTGTTGTTTAACGGGGATTTGTCCTCAAACTGTTCACTATACGTGAAAAGAGTGGTTAGCGAGGACACCGGTATGAGTTAAAGCCAATGTCCTAATTAGAGCTTGGGCTTTGTTGATGTTCTCTTCAACCGATTATTTGGATAGGCTATAATACGAATGAGGGCATTTCCCCGTAGCTTGCTGCGAGGATAGGGATCGAAAGGTTTTTGATTTTACTTCCTAATATAGAAGCGAAGTTTGTTTTGTTATTTAGCAAATCAGGTCATTTTGATGAGTAAAAAGACTGTCGGTTTACTATGGTGGTCTCAAAGATTTAGTGCAACAAGTTTATTAAACACTTCATCAGGTTTGTAATAGTTTAGCACCGCCCGAGGACGGTCATTCAGCAAATCCTGTGCTTCTTTGATCCTTTCATCAGTGACCTGAGTAAAATCTGTTCCCTTGGGAAAGTACTGTCTAACTAATCCATTGGTGTTTTCATTCGTGCCACGTTCCCAGGGCGAAGAAGGATGTGCAAAGTAAACCTGGATGCCACTATCAATGGTGAACTTCTCATGTTGGCTCATTTCTTTGCCCTGATCATAGGTCAGGCTCCTTTTCAAAGCTTCAGGGACATTCTTGAACGCTTCAGCATAGGCTATTC
>JAAZIH010000199.1 GCA_012800995.1 Chloroflexota bacterium | reverse complement strand
TCGGAGCGAGATTAAACGCTATTGCCATGAGAAATATCAGCGTGGCAAGAAGAACAGCAAGGTTTTGCTTGTGTCTGTTTATTAAGTTAATATCAATACTACGCTTCATCAAATCACCTCCTTATTGATTGTGCCAATAGGGAGCCGGTTCATCGCCTGGGCTCTCATTATTGATTTACTGTCGCGCAAGAGGGCTTTCGGATCGTATTTATCTGTTAAAAAACATTCTCCAATAACACCCATGCGTCATTATTCATGTCTTCACTGTAAACTGAGTTATTGATATATAGTCGGCTGTCTTTATCACGCACGAAACCAAATTTATAGTTATGTTTTTTGGCGAAATCCTTCAAGGCTTTAAATTTATTTTCTGCCTGAATATCTATATTCGCGCTTTCGCCTTGTCTTTCTCCGCCTTTGGTTTCAATAAGCCAGATTGAACCATCTGTCATCTTTAGTACATAGTCAGGATAAAAGAGTCGTTGCTTGAAAAAGGCATCCGTATAGACTATCGATAAGTACTGTTGACCGCTGTCACCATTCTTGTAAATGTATTTAACATTCTCGTTTCTCTCACAGTACCACTCAAAAAGCCGCTCACTGCTTGACCGCAAGAAATCCGTTATCATCGAGCTGTTGTAACCTTTGTAAACATTTGTTTCGAGTTCATCGATGCGCTTTTCATAAGGCGAATAGCGATAATGTTCTTCAAGCGGGATTTTTAAGTCGACAGTTTTGCTAAACGGAGCGGTATAATTTCTCGCGTCACTCGAAATTTTAGCAAAATCATCTTTCAGTTGGTCTATGTTGTTGATGACAAAAGCGTAATATTCCCGCAGACTCAGATTGAGAAGCTTGTAGTTTCTATTCCCGAAATCTCTAAGGAAAAGTGTTTTAAGAACCTGGTTTGTCTTACTATAACTTAGTCCGATGTATTTTTTGAGCGCGTCAATATTATGTTGGAGGTCAATTCCATGGCTGTGTGTATTGACAACGATGTCTAACTGTCCATATGAGCCAGCTGTTCCTTCATTTATTGAACGTAAAGTAGAAAATTTGCCTTTCAGATAACTTTGTTTAAGCGTTGTCCCAAAAACAAACCCTCTGATTTCCATACGAACTTTGTTATCATCTTTCTTGCCTGTCAGGTTGTAAGCACCCCTGAAATGCTCAAAAACTCTTGTTCTGATGGCTTTTTCGTCAACAAAATCGGCATCCTGATCGCGTAACTCTTTAACTAAAGTAATAGACCTTGGTTCATCCTTCAAAAAGACCCGTTGGGTTTCAAAAGCATTTCCCGCATTGATAACCTCTAACTTGTACTTTTCATCAAAGGTGTATAGAAAAGAGCAATCCAAAATATCTCTGCCATAATGTCTGACGTTTGGCATCCGCCGTAGCCTTCCCAGAGTCTGAATCTCAAACACTTCAGACATATTTTCACGGAGTTTAACCAAAATCTTTGCCCGAGGGCAATCCCAACCTGTTGAAATGGCTTGCTTAAACAACATAAAAGCAGGCAACGCATCAGCCTTGGTGATGGCGTCTGCTTCAGTGGTGCCGATGTTGATCTTGCCTAACTTTTTGGAATTCACTTTTTTATCGGCAGTCGTTTCAGCGCTGAACCAACTGGCAAGAAGTTTGTTTTCGTAGGTATAGCCCATATCGTTGAGCTTGTTTTCAACATGTTCAATTAAGGCATCGCTCAAACTTGGAAATTGAACCAAAACGAGCGGGCGAATGTTTTCTCCTTCTTCTTTATATGCCTGCGCGATTTGTTTACGCACTTCATCAGCCTTTTCAAGGAGCAAATCTGTTTCATGGCTCAAATCATCAATCTCTACATGATCCAGACCGTCATTAATGTACATAAAACGGGTGATGAGACCCTCATCAATGACATCCAATTCATCAATCTCGTAGAACTCCCCGCTCACTCTTCTGTTAGGCGTGGCTGAAACCCTGATTTCATAAAGCGCGTTCATGCTGCTTATGACATCATCAGCTTTCGAGGTGTTGTTTTGGTGTTCTTCATCGATGATGATTAGAAAATTGAGTTTTTTGCGGTGGGCTTCGCTAATTCTTTCAAACAGGTTTTTTCTTTCGCTCTCGTTGAGGGCCCGGTTGCCTTTTTTGGTTATCATTTCCCAGTTGATGAAATAGGTCGTACCGGCTTCAAAGCCACTGTTGATAATATCAAGCACATCGGCTGTTTTTAGACTGGGCGCGAATCGTTGCATCTTTTCCCGGGATTGTTCTTCAAGATTGCCTCTACCTGGGCAAAGCCAGCAAACAACTGTGTCGTCATGATACGTTAAATACTTTTCAATATAAGCAATCAGGATAACTGTTTTGCCACTGCCGGTTGGACTTTTTAAAACAATTTTGGGCTTGGAATTGATGTTGGTGGTCGTTTCGAAAAGAAAATCAACAGCCCGTTCCTGGAAGTTTTTTAAAGTTATACCAATCATAGTTCACCAACTTCTCTAAGCTCATTGCGAAAGTAGTATTCTGGAATTTCAATCACGGTAATATCTTTTTTGTCTAAAAAGGCCTGGTCAATTTGCGAAAGAAAGAAACCTGAGGGGATAAACAACTTGCCACCATCCTGAATGCTCTCAAGCACTTTTGTCAATTGCTCTTCACGTTCAAGCATGATTACTTTCTTGCCGTCAATCTCAATATGGTTTTCCAGCTCGATAAGTTCTTTGATGTGCTCCATCATCCGGCTTGAAATGCTTTCATCCTGATTGAACTTTTTGATGAAATCCGTTTTGAAGTATTTAAGGTTGTGGGGCAAATCTGTTTGAATGTTTTTCAGGCGTTGATAAGTGACTTCTTCGCAGATATTGTTTTCGTTATTTGTGCAGAGGATATAGCGACGATTTCCACCATCTTCTGCATTCAGTTGCGCAACCGCATGACCGGTCGTCCCACTGCCGGCGAAATAGTCTAGAATTATTGAATTTCGGGTGCTGGTAAGTTTAATCATATCTTTTACTAGGTGGAGGGATTTCGGAAATTCAAATTTCTTTTCGCCTAGGAGATCATTAAGTATTTTAGTCCCATAATGGTATGAATGATATTCCTTTTTAATCCAATGTGTTCTTACGACTTCTGCAGGTCTGAGTTTTTCAAATATTTGAATACCACTTTCACTATCTTCTATTAACTCTATATTGCCCTTTCTATAATAGTTCAAAAAAGTGTTTGGTAGTGTTTTCCAAGTTCTCTCTACACCTGAACGAGTGACAGGATAGATTTCTCGATATCCATCCTTAGGTGACAAAGATACATCTTTCTTTTCAATATTTACATAGATAGGATAGTAAAAGTTAGGTTTAGCCTCTCGTGTCGCATATTTGCCATCAGTCATTCTGATAAAGTTCTTTAGCTTATAAATTCCTTCCTCATCTATCTCTTTATATTCATCAATATCTGAGAAAATAAGTTCATTGGAGAAGCTTGCCAATGCTTTTTGTTTTGCGTAGAATAATGCAAATTCATTACTAGTTCCAAAAAATTTTTCTTGGTTTCTTCCCTCTGGCTTATGAACTACTGTCACGATTCCGATTCGATTATCTTCACCAAAAACTGAATCTAATAACATAATCAATTGAGCAAGCTCATAGTGATCAATTGCAACAACTAGAATGCCTTCATCTTTCAAGAGGAGCTTTGCTGTTTGAATCCTTTCATTCATAAAAGACAGCCACTTGGAATGTCTAAACGCGTCTGTAGCGTCAACAAAATTGTTATTATATTTCCAGTCCTTTGCTCCAGTATTATATGGAGGATCGATATAGATAACGTCTATTTTGCCTTTGTGCGTTTTCTCAAGCAGTTTAAGGGAATGAAGGTTATCGCCCTCCAGTAAGAAGTTATAGGGCTCTTCTTCGTCAGCGACAATTTTACGGGTTTCATCTTCAATAAAAACGGGAATGTTATGCGCTAACATTTCATCCACTTGTTCAGAGTGCTCTTCCCAGACCAGCCCATATTTTTTCTCGGTCAGCGCGTTTTCGATCTCGGTTATCGTGCGGATATGCTCTTCATCATCATTGAGCGCCTTCAACTGCTCCAGATAAGCGAGCATTCTCTCTCGTTTGATTTTAGATAAATTGGTCAACGCATACTCCTGTTTTGTGGTCTCTAAAAACGATTACTATTTGTAAACTCTATTGCAGTTATCACAGCTTTATCTTAGCTTATTTATTAAGCTTGCAATCAATTCTTTATCTTCAATTTTTGTGATCCCAAAGCTCTTTTTTCCAGCGTCTTTTATGGAAGCTCCTATATGATAAACCTCTTTATCATCAATGATTAAAAAGCGGTCATGAAAATCGTCTCTCGTTTTTAACGTTAATCCTTTGTATTGGGCGTTAAACGTGGAGATGTCCTGACTGGTTAAACTTCCTTTTCCTGAACCCGCAATAAGAACAGAAACGCCTTTGTTTTTCTTGCAAAAGAGGTTCAAAGTGCTTGTATCCACATAGTTATCTATCAGGATGAGCTTGTTTCTGGCTTTTTTAATAATATTCACAATGAAGCTAAAGGCATCATAGATTTGCCCATCAAAGAATATATTCTGCTTCACTTCAGTTTGAGTGGCAATGTAGTTGAAGACTTCGTCGAGTTTTTGGTCTGTTTCAAGTTGTTTTAATTCAACACGATCCAGCCTTGAGAAAAGCTCTTGATTTGATATGAGAAACTTACGCATTGCCACAAAGCTATCCATGATTCTGATACTTACTTCCACAGCAATATCACTTCTAAGCACAGACGAAAGCATTGCAATGCCTTGCTCCGTAAAGACATATGGCATATACCTTCTGCCACCATAATTACGATTCGAACTTGAGGTTCCATTTTGGAACCTCAAGTGGTCATATTCTTCCTTTGTTAGTTGAAAACAATATCTCTCAGGGAACCGATCAGCATTACGCTTCATTGCCTTATTCAAGTTCCCGGTAGTTACTTGATATAGTTCTGCCAGGTCACTATCCAGCATGACCTGTTTTCCTCTAAAGGTATAAATCATGCTCTGGATTTCAATATTATCTATCACCTTAGTTACTTGTTCTTTACTTCCCATTGACCGTCTTTAGAACTTCCTGAATATTTGATATAACCTGCTTGTGTAAGTTTTGCTAAATCTCTTTTAATGGTACTTCTTGAAACAGAAAATAATTCAGCTAAATCTAAGGCAGTTGTTTTCGCATTTTGTTTAATGACTTCAAGAATTTTATTCCGTCTCTCGGCGGGCTTTAATTTTTGACCCTCATTTTGACCCTCATTTTGACCGTCACTTTGACCGACATTTTGGGTGTCACTTTGGGTGTCACTTTGGGTGTCATTTTGGGTGTCACTTTGGGTGTCATAATTCAAATTCTTCAAGACGGTGAAAAAGGAGGTTTCTGTTGATCTAAACTCAGGTTTAAATTTTTCTTTGTAATTTTCTTCTGATTCATAGGTCTCAATAATGTTTTTCAAACCTGAGCCACGTCTTTCCATCAAGTTCATGCGAGCAAAAAGATCAGCTATAACAGGATTTCTTCTTGTAGAGGCAATGTCAAATGGATCAAGGTCTTGTATAAAAGTCCCATCGTACATACCACCCGGTGAATAAACTTCCAACCGATCGTCGTAGATATCTATATGGACTTCGCTCCCGATAACAGTATAGTCTCGGTGAATAAGCGCGTTAACAATTGCTTCCTGTACTGCTCGCTCAGGGTATTCTGGATACTCTATTCTATATACCGGGCCTTTTTTCCACATCTTTTTACTGTTTCTTTTCACAAAATCTAAAGATGCGTTTAATAGATATAGAAGATTTCCTTCAAACTCTTTATCATCCAAAGCTTCCATAAGCCCATGCGTTTTATCAAGACCGTTCCACCTTGTACAAAATACCCTTGATTGATAAACTTGATGTCCATCTGCAAAAAGAGCACCTGCTATCGTCAAAACACCTTCCTCATCTACCAAGCCGAAAGATTTGAAATCACTTTCTTCAAAAGGCTTCCCGACTCTATCACGATAGTCCAACCTTAATTCTCTGAAAGATACATCTTCTAAACATTTTTCTAATGGCAAAGAATCAAAAGAACGTTTTTGACCTTTCAAAGAAAGATTAACAAGGTCTATTCGTGAAGCTGTGACACTTTGATTTCCAATTCGCTTATAGGCAATTCTCGATCCGCTGTCTACAAGAAAGTAGGGTGTGTTTCTTCCCGCGAAAACAGTTAATACTAAAATGAATTTTTCTTCAATCGTTATTATTTCCACATCAAATTCAGGAATCGGATCGATTTTCGTCTTGATTACTTCACTTATAAACTCAGTATCCCCTTGGTAGTCATTTATGCCAACAATTGTATTATCTTCTTTTACGCCAAATATCAACTTTCCGCCACGACTATTTGCAAAGGCAGATATTGTCTTTAACCATGACTTTGGCTTGGACCTTTCCAGCGCTTCTTTCTTGTCATAGAGATTAGTTTCTCCTAAGTATTCTTCTAAATTCATAAGTCAGTTATCCTGTAAATATGATATAAAAAATTACTCACATTCCCGTTTTGATGAAACCATAAATTTAAAAAGGGTTTTCCTACTCCCACTCAATCGTCGCTGGGGGTTTGGAGGTGATATCGTAGACCACGCGGGTGACGCCGGGGACTTCGTTGACAATCCTGGACGAACAGCGCGCCAAAAGCTCATAGGGCAGGCGCGACCAGTTGCCGCTCATGAAATCCACGCTTGTTATGGCGCGCAGGGCGATGGTTTCGCCATAGGTGCGCTGGTCGCCCATCACGCCCACGGAGCGCACGGGCAGGAGCACGGCAAAAGCCTGTGAAGTGCCGCTGTGAGTGGGATCGCTTTCGTCCCAGGTGAGCAGATTCGCCTTGCCGAGTTCTTCCAGGAAGATGGCATCGGCAAGTTGCAGCGTGGCAACGCGAGTGGGGGTCACCTCGCCCAAACAGCGCACTGCCAGGCCGGGGCCGGGGAAGGGCTGGCGCCAGACGAGTTCGGGCGCGATGCCAAGCTCCAAGCCGATTTGGCGCACTTCATCTTTAAAGAGCTGGCGCAGGGGTTCAACCAGCTTGAACTGCATATCATCTGGCAATCCGCCCACGTTGTGGTGGCTTTTGATGCGTTGGGAGCTGTCGCCAACGCCTTGAGACTCGATGACGTCGGGGTAGATGGTGCCCTGGGCTAAAAACTCGAACTCGCCCAGGTCGCGCACGGCGGCTTCGAATTCGCGGATGAACTGTTCGCCGATCGCTTTGCGCTTTGCTTCGGGGTCGGTAACACCTTTGAGTCGTTCAAAAAAGCGCGCGGAGGCATCCACAATGACCAAATGCTCGCCAAGCATGGGACGGAAGATTATTTCAACCTGGGCGGCTTCGCCAAGACGCATGAGGCCGGTGTCGATAAAGACGGCGGTGACGTGCCCGCCAAGCGCTTTTTGCACCAGGGCGGTGGTGATGGTGGAATCCACCCCGCCGCTCAGACCTGAAAGCACCCGTCCATCGCCAACGGTTTCGCGGATTTTGGCTACGGCTTCATCAATGATACATTTTGAAGTCCAGTTCGCTTCACAGCCACAAACATCAAAAATGAAGCGTTCGATAATCTGCTTGCCATGCTCGGTGTGGTGCACTTCGGGGTGGAACTGAAGGGCGTAGAGTTTTCGGTAAGGATGCGCCATAGCCGCGATGGGGCTGCCGAGCGAACTGGCGCTGATTTCCCAGCCGGTGGGGGCTTGCTCAACGCGGTCGCCATGCGACATGTAAACGCTGAGGTGATCCTCAGGCAAAAGCGCGTTGTGTTTCACGATCTGGAGCGCGGTGAGTCCGTATTCGTGATGTTCGGCGCGTTCCACACGTCCGCCAAGTTTGGCTGCCAGGGCTTGCATGCCATAGCAGATGCCCAAAACCGGCACGCCAATCTCCAACAGGTAATCTTGCACATAGGGCGCGTTTTCGGCGTAGATGGATTGGGGCCCGCCAGAGAGGATGATGCCTTTTAGCTCGCCATCGCCAACCTCGGGTTTATCACAGGCGCGCAAAACCTGGCGCACGTTGGCGTTCCAGGGAAAAATTTCTGTGAAGACGCCTAAATCGCGGATACGACGGGCAATGAGTTGGGTGAATTGTGATCCAAAATCTAAGATGGCGATGCGGTCGGTCATTTTCGGGCTCCTATAGTCACGGATATTTAATTAAAGATGGACAGAACAAAGTGAAGGCCTGTGGTTTTATTTTACCATCATCCCCGCTCCAATTGGCAGCTTGATGATGATCAGCAATTCTCAGTATCGCGGATTGTTTTATTTTTTTTCCTTAATCAAAAAGGAGGCACAGGCTTTTTCGCCTATATTTCCTTTAATTTGACTTGCGGCTTAATTATTGCTGTTGGACAGGTTGGAATCAAGCTAAAAAAACGCTGTGTAGATTCCGGTGAAGATATTAGCAAGAGCATGGATGATTAAACCTGGCAGAATGGAGCCATCGGCTATCTTCTCATTCACGTAGCCCATAAGCCATCCAACCACACCTGTAAACACTATAATGATGATTGCTTTTAAGATCCCTACTGATGAAAAGAACATTACGCCGTGTAAAAGCCCAAACAGAAGGGCTTGAACGATGTTTCCGGCGATAAATCCAAATCTGTTGGCCACACGCTTTAAGAGAGAACCCCGAAAGAGAATTTCTTCAGGGATGGCGGTACGCAGGATAGCATAAATCAGTATCGCGGGAATGGCCTTTATGCCCATTCCTGAAAATTCCGATGACGCTGTGTTGATATCGCGCAGGAAGTAAAGAATGAATACGGATAGCAGAAGAAAGGCTATTGTAATGACGATAATCCACACGGCTGTTTTATGCCTTTTTTCCTTGGGAATGCCTTTAAACCCAAGCCAAACTAAGAAATCGCATTCATGACGCGCGGTGTTCGCCCACCAAATGAAAGGGATCACTGAAAAGGCAACGATTTGAATGAGGCTGTTAACTATCTGTTTGACCACTTCGCCCATTGTTTTTTATCTCCTGCATTTTTTGATATCCACTCACATTTTATCATC
>JAAZIH010000198.1 GCA_012800995.1 Chloroflexota bacterium | reverse complement strand
TTTTAGGTTTTGTTCGCGATGACCAAGGTTTGTTCCTAAGCCGAGGAAAACCTGTTTCATTTGCCATCCTGGTAGATATCAATCAAATCAGCGAGCAGACCAAAAGCGGTTGTTTTGGGGCTGGGATCAGATTCCAGGATGCCCAAACCTGGGAGCACATCAAGCGCGAAACTTACAAATGAAGAAGTGCCCGACACACTGTACAGTGGAGAACCCGCGGCAACTTTTTCGGGCTTTACTTCAGCAATGAATTGCTCATCTCGCCATCCACCTCTGCATACCAATTTCCAGCGTTTGCCTTCAGCTTTTGCTTCAGCGATATCCTGGGGGCTGATGCCCCGGATGCCGGTTCGGTCAACATCCAAAGGCGTGATGGGATGGTTCATGAGCACGGTGGATAAAGCGGCAACTTTTATAGCGGCATCCCAGCCATCCACATCGTTGCTTGGATCACTTTCAGCGATACCAATTTCCTGGGCGTATTTGATGGCTTCATCAAGTGGTGTACCGGCTTCCATGGCTTCAATGAGCAGGTTGGTACAGGAGTTGAGAATACCCTCAAAACCTTCAATTTCAGCTCCAGCCAGGGTCTTGCGGTACAAAGAGAAGATCGGCGCGCCATCCATCACCGCAGATTCAAAGCGTAATTTGAGCCCTTTTGACTTGGCGAGTTCGCTTAGCTTATTGTAAGCATAAACAACAGGCCCTTTGTTGGCGGTAATGCCATGCATGCCTTTTTCAAAACCAGCTTGCAGATGGTTGATGGCAGGTGTGCCTGCCTGAGGATTGACGGGAGTAGTTTCAACGAGCACGTCTGCCTCACAAGCTTTGATGAAATCAAGGGTGTTTCCATTAAAGGCATGTGTGCTTAATTCCACGAGGCTGCGATTGGCTTCCACCAATGTTAAAGCTTTTGGTAGGTCAATGCCATCAGCGTTGATGACAGCTCCGTGGCGCTTGGTGATGATGCCTGTCACGCGGGCTTGAATGCCAAATTCATTGAGCAAAGTTTCCTCTTTTTGTAGCAACAAACTGGCGAAAGCCCGACCAACGTTGCCGAAACCAATCAAAACCAAACGAATATCTTTTAGCATGTCTACCTCGCGTTTTTTTGTATTATAGTCAAACACGCCAATTTGTGTGGCTTTTATGGGGTGTTACCTTGGAATCTTGACAATCGCTGCCAGAAATTATGGACGGAGAGGGTCTTCAACAGTGACGTTTTCTTCGCCCAAAAGTTTGCGCAGTTTGTTGATTAAGCCCTGGCTTATATTAATGCCATCATTGGGGAAGATAATTAATTCCGTTGCTTTTTGAATACCGGGTAATTGGAAAGAGAATTGGTCATGTCCTGGATGGGATTGCAAGATGCCATATATATGACTGATTTGACGCAAATCACGGTCACGGTCATCAGTGCTTGGAATGATGATTGAGAGCCGTTTTTGGTTGTTGGGTGTTTCGTCAATCTCATCTTCAAATATGATGCTATCCAGGTCGATATCATCATATTTGGATGTGTTCTCTAAGCCTGGTTCATCTGCTAATGGTTCAACTGTGGTTTGGTCATTGTAGGCTGTTTCCCGGATGGTTCTTTTTCTATCTTGATCCGAAGAATATACAGAAACAGATTCATCTTCAGTGTTCTCATCAAGATGCGTTCGAGGATTTTTTGTTGAGAGATCAGGACTTTCACCTGACTGTCCAATGCCATCGTTGATTTCCCCATTTGTGTCATACATAAGCGTGTTATAAGGGTTATCAAGATCGTAATATGGGTCGCTAAGTTCATCATTCTCAAACCAGCTGATGTTATCATCCAGCCCATTTTCGATATTCAAATCGTCCGCATTCTGTTTGGAAGTACTTGGATTTTCAGAGCCATTATCGCCATTCAAGGGGTATTTGTATCGGCTTAAGATGCGAATGTCAGGCAAATAATTATCAAGCATTTGCTCAAAAACAAGGTCCTGATTGGCGGTTATGGTCTCGCTGATGGTTTCATCCACTTCGATACGTGAGACTAAATCTGCGATAATCGAGTCACCACGCTCCTGGTGTTGCATTTTTCCTTCGATAATCAAAAGTGAGCCAACGGTAGCCATGTGTTTTGATTTTGCCCATGTAGCGGGGAACATAACCACTTCAATCTCACCGAAATTATCTTCCAGGGTAACGAAGGCCATATCATCGCCTTTTCGGGTGATTAATGAGCGGAAACGTTTCACGATGCCACCTATTGTGACTGCTGCGCCATCTTCAAGTTCAGTAAATTCGTTTGAAGTATGGCTCAGGCGGTGGCTGATGTGGCGCATCAGCTTGCTGAGGGGATGATCTGAAACATAAAGTCCGAGCAGTTCACGTTCCCATTCCAATTCTTCGTGGGAATCCGATTTGGCAGTTGAGGAAAGCTTGATTTGTCCAGGAGCATCAGGGGTGGAGCCAAAGAGCGCCATCTGGCCCATGTCTACCGCCCGAAAGTGGCTGGCTGAGGCGTTAACGATTTGCTCAATCGCGCGCAAAAGCGAAACCCGCCCTCCGAAGTCATCCAGGGCACCGACCTTGATCAGGCACTCAAGTGCGCGTTTGCTGACAACACGCAGGTCAACCCGTCGCAGGAAATCATTGATATCTTCAAACGGGCGTGTGCCACGGCCTTTGATAATGGCTTCAACTGGACCCATACCCACATTCTTTACCGCGCCAAGCCCGAATCGGATGGCAGATTTACCATCTGCCTGGTCCTCGATGGTGAAGTCGAAGCAGCTTGAATTCACATTGGGAGGTAAAACAGCTATACCCATCGTCTGGCAATCGCTGACATAGGTGGCACATTTATCGTTATCGTTTTTCCACGCGCTAAGCAGGGCGGTCATATATTCCGCGGGGTAGTGGTACTTGAGCCAGGCGGTTTTAACAGCGATAATGCCGTAATTTGAAGCATGGCTTTTGTTGAAACCATAATGCGCGAATGTTTCCCAGTGAGCAAATATTTCCTCCGCGGTTTTGCGTGAAATGCCATTAGCTTCGGCTCCATTCAGGAATTTCGAGTGATGTTTTTTGACTTCCTTGACTTTTTTCTTGGAAATCGCCGAGCGAAAATCATCTGACTCACCAGGCGAATAACCAGCGAGTGAAACCACAGCTTGCATGATTTGTTCTTGATAGACGGTGTGTCCATAGGTTTCATCGAGAATGGTTTCAAGTTTGGGGTGCAGATATTTGACTGGCTTTTTGCCATGCATGTTGGCGATGTAATCCGGGATAATGTCCATTGGTCCAGGACGATACAAGGCAACCATGGCGATGACGTGATGAATGGTTTTGGGTTGCATTTCTACCAGATAGCGGGTCATTCCGCCACCTTCAAGCTGGAAGAGTCCTGCTGTATTGCCCTCGCTGATGTAACTGTAAACTTCCGGGTCGTCAATAGGGATGCTGCTCAGATTTAGATCCGGTCCACCACGCTCTTTTATGTATTCACAGGCTTTTGCCATGATGGTGAGCGTTGTGAGCCCCAAAAAGTCTACCTTTAACAAACCCAATTCGTTGATGTCGTTCATATCGTATTGGGCGACAGCTTTAATGGGCAGGTTTTCGCTTACGCTGGTGGGTCGGTGTAAAGGTAGATATTCGGTGAGTTCCTTGTCACTGATAATCACCCCAGCGGCGTGTGTGCCCACATTGCGAATGGCACCTTCAATCGCACTGGCGGTGTCCAGCAAATTTTTCATATCCTCAGAGCTGTTATAAATTTCTTTCAGTTCAGCTACTTTCTGAAGCGAGTCAGATAAGGGAATAGCAGCGCCTTGGTAAGCACTTGGAACGAGCTTGGCAACGCGGTCAACATCTGGCAAAGGGATGTTCATCACGCGACCAACATCTCTGACAGCACCCCTGGCGGCTAATGTGCCAAAAGTGATGATTTGTGCTACATGGCTGGCGCCATACTTTTGGTTACAGTATTCCATCACCTCAGCCCGGCGGTCATCCTGGAAATCAAGGTCAATATCGGGCATAGTGATGCGGTCTGGATTCAAGAAGCGTTCAAAGAGGAGCTTATGGGAGAGTGGCTCAACAGAGGTAATTTCAAGCGCGTAGGCAACCAAAGAGCCATTACCCGAGCCACGCACGTTGTACCAAATCTTCTTTTCGCGCGAATAACGACACAAGTCCCAGACAATCAAGAAGTAAGCCGCAAAGCCCATTTGATCAATGACACCCAACTCATAATCAAGGCGAGCTTTCATTTCCGGGCTGTCAGCACGATCAGGTTGGCGTCGGCGCAATCCCTTTTCGCACAATTCGCGCAAGTAGGTTTCAGCGGTCTGTCCATCGGGAACATCGAAAACAGGTAAATGATAGCCTTTTCGGCTGAGGTCAAGATGACATCTGCTGGCAATCTCAAGCGTGTTTTCAATCGCCTCGGGAAGTTGGGCGAAAAGTGACTGCATTTCTTCAGGGCTGCGCAGATAGTAGGAGTCGCCCGACATGCGCATACGAATGGGGTCGCTGAGCAATCTGCCTGTTTGGATACACAGCAGAACATCCTGCAGGGGAGCGTCTTCCTGGCGCACATAGTGAACGTCATTCGTTGCTATCAGGCGCGTATCAGTTTTTCGGGCAAGTTCAAGCATCAAACGGTTGACACGACGCAATTCGGGTATGTCGTGCTCTTGTAATTCGAGGTAGAAATTTTCCTTGCCAAAGACTTCGCGATACCATGCCACGGCTCTATCAGCACGCTCGTGATCATTATCGAGCAGTGCCCGGGATATTTCTCCAGACATACAGGCTGAGCTTGCGATGAGACCTTCACTGTGTTCAGCCAAAGTGATTTTGTCGATGCGGGGTGTGTAATAATGCCCTTCAAGTTGCGAAACCGATGCAAGCTTTAGCAGGTTTTGATAGCCCGTTTTGTTTTTAGCGAGCAGAACGAGATGATAGGCGTGTCGGTCCTTTTGAGGGTCTTTGTCTTGCATTCGTCGGGGAGCAAGATAAGCTTCAAGTCCAATAATGGGTTTAATGCCCGCGCTTTTTGCTGCCCGATAAAAATCCAATGTGCCAAACATCGTGCCATGGTCGGTAAGAGCTAAAGCTGGCATGCCCAATTCTTTGGCGCGTGCTACCAGATCGGCAGGCTTGCCGAATCCATCCAGGATGGAGTATGAAGAATGAACATGAAGGTGGACAAAGGACATAGTTTTATTTTAAGGCATTTCCGTTTGTTTTATGGCACTTGAGAAACCGGAAAACCAAAAATCGTTTTGTGTTATACAAACAAGTATAGCACAGCGTCCTGGTGTTTTTTGAATTGAAGCCTTAAAAGTCATGAAGTTTTAAGGTTAAAGAAAATGTTATCGTTGTTTTTCTTTCGCGCGTTTGTCGTTGATGATGTCCATGTGTACAGCAGTGATGTGGCTGACATTGTTCTCTTTAGCCCAGTTCACACAGCCCTTGAGGACGGTGTTGAGGAAGATTCTGGGCACGTTAAGAAGCTTTTCAAGGGCTTCATCGTCAAAACCGATATCTGGATCAATGCGGTCGGCAGCATAGCGCACCGATTGAAGCGTGCCTTTGCGCATAGGCAAAATTTCAGGGATGGGTCTGCTAAATCTTGTGTACCAAAAGTTTTTGGAGTCACGGTAACCGTAGTCAACCGGCACGCGCGGGAAGTCTTTGGCTTTCACACCGTTTACAATCCCTTGGTATTGCTTTTCTTTCATCAGGATTTTATCAACACGCAAAATGAAATGAGCACCGAATTCACTGGTAATGCCATTAAAATTGCGATAGGGTGGCGGATATCCATCGAGTTGACCGGGTTTATCTTCAAAGGCGTTTTCTAAATCGCTCATCCAGGTGCATTCAAAAACCTGGAAGCTTTGCGAAACGATCTTTGGGAAAACTTCCTCGGGATGGGCTTTTGCCATCAGTCCATCTTCAAGGGTGAACTGGCAGTTTTTCATCTTTTCTTCGGGTGTATCACCGGGCCAGGATAACTTCACAGCTTCCTTAAACCATTTTTTCTCGTCGGTGATGAAATTGATAGAGCATTTGCCCCGTGCCAAAAGGTGTTGCGCGGTGTTTGAGTTGTTCCGCGCGCAAAGGAGCATGGCGTAATAGTCTTTTCCGGCAACATAATAGGGTTGAACGAGGGAGTAGGGCCCCAAGCTGGTATTGCCATCTTCGGTTAAAGTGCCAATAATGACGGTTGGCATAGGAAAGAAGGCGGATGTTTGA
This sequence comes from Chloroflexota bacterium, assembly GCA_012800995.1. Lineage (GTDB taxonomy): Bacteria > Chloroflexota > Anaerolineae > Anaerolineales > Anaerolineaceae > Mesolinea. The sequence goes on along the minus strand of JAAZIH010000198.1, from coordinate 3,517 downwards.
TAGAAATTGTCAACGATACGCAAATCTCTAAAACTACTCATTTGTATTCCTTGTGCTGGACATCTAATCCTAAAAATTCCAGTTTTTCTTGCGGGTTATAGCGAAAAGCATCGCGCTGCCGGATGAGGTTTTCTTCCAGTAATTGGCGATTGGCGCGCGTTGCATCTGCCAGAAAGCCAAAGATGATTAATAGCAAACTGGCAACAATCATGGAGCCACCCAAGGTGACACTTTGAATAAATCGGCTGCCATCACCCATGAAGTAATAGATTAAAAAGCGGAGAACAAGCGCGAGCCCAGGCAAGCCAAGCAAAAGCCCGCTAAGCAAAAAACTACGTAGTGGTTGGTAGAGAAGATAAGAGCGAATAATAGCTCCACCCTGGCGCCAAATAAAGTGCGCCATGCCTTTGTGTAAGCGAGAAGCGCGTGTGGCTGGATTGGTATGGACGGGCACGCTACCAATACTCAGGCGCGATTTGCCGGCTAAGATAAGCGTGTCAAGCGTGTAGGAATAGGGATTGTAAACCTGTAAAGGCAGTGCCGCATAGCGCGAAAAAGCGCGGAAACCACTGGCGGCATCAGGCACGGTTGTGCTGGAAATGCGTCGGACAAATGCGCTGCCAAGTCGTTCAAGCAGGCGTTTGAAAGGCGAAAAGTGAATGTTTCTATCCAATTGGCGGTCGCCGATAACCAGGTCGTGTGTTTTATCCAGAATCGGTTTGATGAGCCCGGGAATATCAGTGCCAGGGTATTGGTTGTCGGCATCAGTATTAACGATGATATCCGCGCCAAGTGCCAAAGAGAACTGGATGCCATCCATAAACGCGCGGGAGAGCCCGCGGTTTTGGCGGTGGCGCAGGACGTAATCCGCACCGTTTTCAAGGGCGATTTGGGCAGTGTTATCCGATGAGCCATCATCAATGACCACAACTTTGATCTCATTTACGCCCTCGATTTGACGGGGGAGCTCTGCCAGTGCAATGGGCAAGGTTTCAGCTTCGTTGTAGGCTGGGATTTGAATGACGAGTTTGGTCATGAGCTTTCCTTTCTATTCCTGTGACAGTGGCGTTGTGTTTGCTTGGTCGTCTTGCGCGCCAGCGATGATGGTTTTGGCGCGTCTGTTTAGTTCACGACGCGTGAGCATGACTCGTCGCTGGCAAGTCTGGCATTGGAGGCCAATATCGGCGCCTATGCGGGTAACTTCCCAGCTTAAACCACCGCAAGGGTGTTTTTTGCGCATATGTACAATATCACCGACTTGTATATCGGGTAGCATGTAAAGATTATATCATCGCGTGATACAATTTCAGGGCACTTTGAGAAATGGAGTTCTATGTTTGGCTTAGATTTACAAACCATTCTTTATCGGGTCATTATTCTGGTAATCGCATTCACAGTGCATGAATTCATGCACGCGTTTGTGGCATATAAATTTGGCGATTGGACTGCCAAAAACGCGGGACGCCTGACACTAAACCCGCTGGTGCATTTGGATCCGCTTGGTTCGATTATGCTTTTAGTTGCAGGGTTTGGCTGGGCAAAACCAGTGCCAGTTAATCCTTATGTCATCAAGCAAAAAAGCCCTGCTGGTTTAATGTTGGTAGCGTTGGCAGGGCCTTTAAGTAATTTGGCTATGGCAGCCTTGGGCGGAGGGTTTTTTAGGTTGCTTTTCGCTTTGAGAACCCACTGGATGGCACCAGAATGGCTCGTTTCTTTTTTGTCCCAGTTTATTATCATTAATATTATGCTGTTTCTTTTCAACATGTTGCCTATCGCGCCCCTGGATGGCGAAAAGGTGATGGAATACACCATGCCTACACGTTGGGCAACTGCCTTTGAAACGTTAAGAAGCTTTGGCCCCTATATTCTATTCGCTTTGGTTTTAGTGGGTCGGTTTACTAACGTCAGCGTGTTTTCTTATTTGCTTGATAAACCTATGAGCACAATTTTCACCTTATTAACCGGGTGGAAGCTTTAATGGCATATTATTGTTACATGGTGGAATGTGCCAATGGCGCGCTTTATACTGGTTGGACGAAAGACCCCATAAGACGTGAAAAAGAACATAATGCTGGGCGCGGGGCGCGCTATACCCGTATGAACTTGCCGGTAAAACTTGTTTATGTGGAAGAAATGGATGGACACATTGAAGCCCTAAAGCGTGAACTGGAGATTAAACGATTGCCAGCGCCTAAAAAACGTTTACTTGTTCACTCATCAGCAAATATTATTTTAACCATCAAACAGGATGTAAAGGCAGAATCAAGCGAGGATGCGCTTGATTCAGGACAAAAACAGGGGGTTAATGAATGCGACGCGAGCTGACAATCAGCAGTACTATACCAAGTAAAACCAAAGCAAAAATGCCATAAGCCAAATACTTCGAGTTGTTGGTAAAAACACGCTCGAATAATCCCTTGCTTACCTCAGGGACAGAGGTGTTTGTGGGAGTTAGTTCAGGTGTTGGTTCAAAGGCTATTTGGGTCTCTTCCAATTCGATATTGCTTGTTACTAATTCAGTTAGCGGAACAGTTGGTTCTGGAGTAGGCTCTTCAATCTTTTTGATGATGAGAATGTCACCTGGGTAAATAATGCTGTCTTCGGTGAGATTGTTGAGCTTATAAATTTCAGCCGGTGAAACGCCGTAGAGTTCAGCGATATTCCATAAGAATTGATGCTCAAGTACGGTGTGTTTTATATAGCCATCTGGGCCAGGTGTGGCTGTTTGTGTCCAGAGTTCAACCGGCAAGGTGGGAGCAACGACTTGGGTAGGTGCTTCCTGAGCTTCCTGGCTGCGAACACTTTGATTAATGCTAAAGTGGTCTTGAATAGGCGGCAAGACAAAAAAAGCTAAAGAGTGCTTGGCTGGAATCAAGCACAATATAGCCATTCCAATAATGAATAAGACCGAAAAAAACTTTTTAGACATAGTCAGCTTACGAATTTTTCTTCGTACATTATTATAGCTGAAAATACGAAGGCTTGTTTTTTTGACCAAAAGCGAAATCTCAATGCAAGCTTTGGATGGAAAACAGCTTGCAAGTTAAAATCTTTGCTCGACCTGGTTCCTGCCAATGTCTATGACATAATGAGATTCAACTGACCCAAAGAAAGAATTATTAATAAATATTCAAAACCTGTCAAAGTGTGCGTTATAATAGCGGGGTAGAACCTTTTGATCTTAGATATGTAAACATCGTTACGTTTGTAAGATGAAAAATTTATGGTGAAAAAAGACAGATATGAAAGCCTTTATCAAACAGAGTGGATTTTTTATTATAATCATGGTTCTTTTGGGACTTGTTTTGGTTGCTTGTCATTTAAAGACGAATATACAATCAGATATAACTTTAGAACCAGAAACAGAAGTCATACCGACATCTACTGAAACACCAACGCCTACTGTCACCAATACGCCTGTACCATCGGCAACATCAACGCCAACCCATAGTCCGACGCCAAGTCAAACACCATCACACACGCCAGAACCAACCGCAACCGAGGTGTTAGGCTGGCA
>JAAZIH010000197.1 GCA_012800995.1 Chloroflexota bacterium | reverse complement strand
TAAGCGGCGTCGCGCATGTAGACTTTCTTGTCAAGTGCCATGCCCAATACGGAGGCGAATGCCTGCGACATCTTGTGATCTAATTTTTCAAGCACGTCTTCGCGTGACCAGTAGAAGTTCTGGTCGTTCTGGACGCCTTCCATGTAGGAAACAGTCACGCCACCAGCGTTGCACAGGAAGTCGGGCACCAGGAAGATACCGCGTTCCGCAATCACTTTGTCGGCATCGGGAGTGGTGGGTCCGTTGGCAGCTTCGGCAATCATCTTCACATTGGCGTGAATTTGATGCACGGTTTCGCCAGTAATTTGACCTTCAAGCGCGGCAGGAATAACCACGTCAACATCCTTGGAAAGCCAGGCATTGCCATCTTCGATCAGGTAGCCAGCTGCTTTGGCTTTTTCTTTGTCGATGGTGCCGTATTGGTCGGTGATACTCTTCAGGAACATTGCGTCGATACCATCTTCCTTGGTGAAAGTGTAAGATTTGCGATCTTCGCGGTCCCAGCAAGAAACGCAGATCACTTTGCCACCCACGTAAAGGGGATAGCCGATGGCAACATATTGGCCAACGTTACCAAAACCTTGTAGCACAGCTTTGGTTTCTTTGGGGTTGATGCCGAGGTGCTTCATCGCTTCGCGTATGTTGATACAAACACCAAAACCGGTCGCCTCAGTGCGGCCTTCTGATCCGCCACCACCGAGGGGTTTTCCGGTGATAACGCCAGGGGTATATTGGCCAACGATGGCGGAAAATTCGTCCATCATCCAGCCCATCATTTGGGCGTTGGTGCCAACATCAGGCGCGGGCACATCAATGCGGGGACCAAGTTCTTTCCAGAGCGCGCGGATGTAACCACGAACGAGGCGTTCTTTTTCGCCGTCAGACAGTGTTGAGGGATCCACGTCCACACCACCTTTACCGCCACCGAGGGGGATATCAGCAACGGCTGTTTTCCAGGTCATCCACATTGCCAAAGCGTTGACGGTGTCGATGGTTTCGCCGGCGGCAAAACGTATGCCACCCTTGTTAGGACCACGCACATCGTTATGCTGCACGCGGAAGCCGGTGAAGACACGCAAGGTGCCATCGTCCATGCGAACGGGAATACGGACGGTGAACTGTTTCAGTGGCCAGCGCAACATATCGCGAATATCCTGGCTGAGATTGAGTTGATCAGCCACTTTATCGAATTGAGCTTGCGCCATAGTAAAAGCATTAGTGTTTTCTGACATAAATTAGTCTCCTTTATAGGGTATTGTTTTGAAAAAAGAAAGACTGGTACGCGAAATAGGGCACCAGCCTGTGTTGATGTGTTCAATTGAGAAGGTCCTTAGTCCCATATCTCCTCGCGTGCTTAACACCTTAACCATATCGCAAATTGTCGTTTTGCGCAACACCTTCACGCGATTAGCCAAATTTCTTGATATAGCGTGCAATGCGCTCAAGCGCTTTTTCGATTTGTTCGTAAGATGTCGCATAGGAAGCTCGCGCGAAGCCGATGCCTGCGTCGCCAAAGCTGTCACCAGGCACAATAACCACGCCTTCTTCCTTGAGTAGCCCCATACAAAATTCCTCGTCGCTCACGCCAAAGCCCGAGATACGCGGGAAGCAGTAAAAAGCGCCTTTAGGCTCAAAAGTAGGCATGTTCAAGGTGTTGAAACCGTCCACAATCAGCTTGCGACGGCGGTCGTATTCGGCAACCATTTCCAGCACATAAGGCTCGCCAACACGCAAAGCTTCAAGTCCAGCATATTGTGCCATAATCGGCGCACACATGACCGAGAACTGATGCACACGCACCATGGCGCTAATGATCTCGCGGTGAGAGCAGGCATAACCCAAACGCCAGCCTGTCATAGCATAAGACTTTGACCAACCGCCCAAAAGAATGGTGCGCTCTTTCATACCAGGCAAAGCGGAGAAACAAACATGCTCTTGCCCGTAGACCAGGCGGTCATAGACTTCATCAGCGATTACCAGGAAGTTATGCTTTTGGGCAAGTTCCGCGATTTGCAATAAAGTTTCACGGCTGGCTACAGCGCCAGTGGGATTGTTGGGGTAAGTGAGAACAATGGCTTTGGTCTTATCAGTAATCGCGGCAGCAATATCTTCAATTTTTGGCACAAAGAGATTTTCTTCGTATGTTGCCACCTCAACGACAACACCACCAGCCAGTTTGACTTCCGGTTCGTAAGAAACAAAAGCTGGTGTTGGAATGATGACCTCATCACCGGGCTGCAAGATAGCTGTGCAGGTGAGATAAAGTGCTTCGGATACACCTACAGTGATGATGATTTCATCGGGCGCGTAGTTGACCTTGTAGAGTTTATCCAAATGGGCGCCAAGCTCCTGGCGCAGTTCCAAGAGTCCCAGGTTCGCGGTATAGTGGGTAGCGCCTTCTTTTAGCGCGCGAATACCAGCCTCAACGATGGGTTGCGGTGTGGTAAAGTCGGGTTCCCCTAAACCAAGCGAGATGACATCGTCCATGGTAAGGGCGATATCAAAGTATTTTCGAATGCCGGATGGTTTTAGGCCAGTAACGCGTGGGTTTATGAAATCGATCATCGAATCTCCTTTATAGAATTTGTTTTTGTTATGCTTAAGAGCTTGCCCAGGAATTGTCTCCCAGGTTGAATTTGCCATTTAACGAGTTGATAACACAATCATAGCCAATGAGCGAAGCGTCCAGTTGCGAATTGCTCACATGCGCACCTGGACTGAGGATTGAATCGCGAATAGAACTGTTTTGCACCACGCAATTTTCGCCAATTGAGGTGAAGGGCCCGATGATCGAGCCAGTCACCCGTGCTGCGGGATGAATAAAAACAGGCGGTCGGATGACACTGTCCTCAAGCGTGAGTCCGTCTTTGATGTTGTCGCGACCGTTTTCCAGGAGATGGCGGTTGGTATCAAGCAAGGCTTCAGATGTGCCTGCGTCGAGCCAGGTATTCACTTGTTCTATGCGCATTTTACAGCCTTCTTCAAGCAGGATATTCAGCGCGTCTACTAAAAAGTATTCACCTTTGAGAGATACATTGCGCGAAATCTGCTCTTTAATGGCTTTGGTAAGATCCTTGCCTTCTTTAAAGTAGTAGCAACCTACCACTGCCAGGTTATTGCGCATTTCGTTTGGTTTTTCAATGAGTTGGGTTACATAACCGGTGTGGTCAACTTCCACCACACCAAAACGGCGTGGGTCAGGTACGGGTTTTACCCAGGCGATGGCATCGGCAGTCTCGTTTTGCAAGCTGCTAAAGTCGCTGTCGATGAGGGTGTCAGAGAATATGGTCAATGTGGGGCCATCCATATAGGAACGGGCTTGCCAAAGCGCATCTGACTGACCACGCATGGTGCGTTGCTCCACATATTGCACATTTTTCTCAGGATGATGCTTCTGCATGAACGATTTTATGACCGGTTCTTGCCCGGGAGACATAATAAAAATATATTCGATGTCTTCTTGATTAGGAATGGTTTTGAACATTGCCAAAAGATGATCCAGCACGGTGGCTCCGGCGAGCGAGAGCAGGGGTTTGGGTCTGCTCCAGGTTAAGGGCCGTAAGCGAGAGCCTAAACCTGCCATAGGGATCAATATGCTTAGGTTGTCTGACATTTCCGTCCTCCAGGCGTTTGCAACCTGAGTTGTGGTTGCCTTTGACATCATTATAATGCTTTTGACGAATTAAGGCTTGGGTTTCGAGACAATCAGGTTTGAGAAGCGTACGGTCAGATCAGCATCACTGGCTGTACGGGCGATTAGGCCAATTGCTCCTTCAAGGTTCGCACGTGCCTGGATGCTGAATTGATAACTGTCATTGATAAAAAAGTCTATGCAACCGTTTTGGGACTGGATGCCAAAGACATTCCGTGCTGGAGCATTGGGGATGAACTTTCGGGCACTTTCCCAGTTAACGAGGCGTGTAGTGCCTTCGGGCAGCACTTTGTCAACCATAATTTGTCCCTGACAATTTGCCCAAAACCGATAGCTGCCAGAGCTGCTGTTGCGCCAAAAGATAATGCCATATTGATCATCATTGGAGCACAAGGCGGTTTCAATAGTGAGCTCCAGATAAAAGGTATCTGGCAAAGTATGCTTGCTGATGCTGTAGGTTTCAGTTTTCTCGCCAGAGACGACCACCGAGAGAGCGTTTGGTTCAAAATTGATTTTTGAGTCCACTTCGTTTCGCGTTTGCCAAAGGCTTTCATCACTAAAATCATCTTCAATGAGAATCTCATCCCGCGCTTGAATTTCCGGGCTGGCTTGAACTGGTGCAGGCGTTTCGGTCGGGCTTGGTTTTGTATGGGTGGCGGGGAACCAGTCGATGGTAGCGCTTGGGATGGACGTTTGGGTAGGTTCTAAGGTGGCGGTGGGCTCTGCAGGAGCTGTCTCTGTAAGGCAGGCTGTCAGAAACAGACACAGAAAAAAAATACTGATGGGCCTTAAAAACCGCTTATTCCAAAACAGAGCCATCTCGCCAGAATCGATTAATGAGCAAAAGGTCTACTTGATGCGAAAATAAAGTTGATTCAATTACATGCTAATGACTGTATAGCCCAAGTCGGTATAGGGGCGCACGCCAGCATGACCCATCATGTCATCCAGCATGGGTAGTCCAGTAGCGAGGTTTTGTTCATATACACCCAATGCGCGAGAACACGCCAGGCAGATGCCAGCAATCAAGCCTTTATCGAGCGCTCTTTGGAAAAGTTTATTACCTTCTTCAACGAGTACAGCTGGTAATTTTACGGATTGGCCTTCAAATATAATTTTCACTTCCGCGCCGCCTTCGGTAAGATCCAGCGCGTTGAGCAAAATGTGCTGAAAACACATCTTCTCACCCATCATCGCGTAAAAAAGTACTTTTTGCATCTCATGCCTCCAAGAATGTTGATAGGATTATTATAATGGAGATTTGAATGATAAAACACTGTATACTGTAAGCGATGTACCTAAAGCTTGGAAAAGCTATTCTAATTATGAGTTCTTTTCCCTTTTATCAATGGAAAAGCTAAAAAAGATAAACTCAAATTGTGAATAGCTGATAGCCAAGGTTTATGGCATTTTCAGTCAATGATATAATCAGAGCACAAGAACTGGTTCTTATACAGGAGATTGCTATGAAAAAGAAAAACAAACATGAGTCTATAGCAGCTATTATTTCGATATGCGTGATATTCAGTTTGTTCGGTTTAATTGTCGCGCGGGTGGGTAGTGTCAATGCCCAGGACCCTGTTTTTCAAACTCCCACACCAGATGCTGAAGGCAATGTTTACCATACTGTAACAGCTGAGGATTTTGCATGTTGGAATATTGCGGAGAAATATAAAATAGATGTAAAAGATCTCATCCGCTTAAACAGCAATATTTTGGGTGATGACTGTGTTATTTATCCGGGCATGAAACTTCTTGTTGCTGTTATTACAGCCACAGCTATACCCCCGACCTCGACACCCATACCCGAACAGCCCACTGTTCCTCCGCAAGAAGAACAACCCACTCAGCCACCGGTCGTTATTGAACCCGAGCCAACAGCCATGTTGGATACGGGTAAGATTTGCATCGTGCTCTTCCACGACTTGGATGGGAACGGGATGCGCACTGACGGCGAAAGCTATTTGTATGGTGGTGAAGTGAGTATTAACGACCGCATTGGTACTGTCTCGCGTGTAGGCACAACCGTGGCGGGTGACCCGGAAACAACCAAACCCATGTGCTTTGAGCAGTTGCCACCAGGTGAATATAATATTTCAATCGCTGTGCCAGATGGCTTTAACAGCACAACGGCTACAACGCACGCCCTTTCGGTAGTATCTGGCGAAACGCTCACCATCGATTTTGGCGCGCAAGAAGCAACTCCAGCTTCAACAGAACAGGATGCGGTAGCAAACAGCAAGATTCTCCCGGTTTTCTTTATCGGGCTTGGTATTTTACTCTTGGGTATCGGACTTTTAATTTATATGCTCCGCTCGCGTAGAGCCTAAAAGAAATGCTGTTAACAATATCAAAAAAGGAGGCTACAAAGCCTCCCTTTTTTTATCGTATCCCTGTTTTTACTTATGGTTTTTATTCGTTTAACTCAAGACTCTCGCCAGGTTTGAGCACCACGACTTTGGTGTTGGTCTCGGTTTCAACGCGGGCTTTCCAGGCATGGGGATCCTGTTCGATAAGTGGCCAAGTGTTGTAATGGATGGGAACAACGACTTTGGGGCGTAAAAGCTTTACCGCGGTGAGTGCGTCGTCTGGACCCATGGTGTAGTTATCGCCGATGGGGATGACTGCCAGGTCTATGCTTTCGTTACCAATTAATTGCATGTCTCCAAATAAACCAGTATCGCCCGCCATGTAAATCTTTTTACCGTTGGGTGTTGTCAATAACAAACCTGCTGGATTTCCACCATAGCTGCCATCGGGCAGGGCGGAACCATGCAAGGCTAAGGTCAGTTTTAGATACCCAAAGGGATGGTTGAAGCCGCCACCCAATTGCTGCCCATGGGTTTGGAAACCTTGCGCGGCGAGCCATTCCGCTATTTCAAAGTTGCTGATAATGAGAGCATTTTCGCGTTTGGCGATATCTATCGTATCACCGATATGATCCCCATGGCCATGAGTGACAAGGATGAAATCAGCTTTGGCTTCATCAGCGCTCATTGAGGCGACTGGGTTACCGGTGAAGAAAGGGTCAATCAAAAGTTTATGTTCACCCACATTGAGACCAAGTGTGGCATGTCCATACCAGGTTAATATTGTTTTCATGTTTCCTCCGTGTGTATTTACTCTAACAAAAAGCCCCATAGCTGGGGCTTTTGAAGTTTTTATTTCGCGTAACTGACTGAACGGGTTTCGCGGATGACCGTCACGCGGATTTGACCAGGATATTGCAAGGTATCCTCAATCTCGTTGGCGATGTTTTTGGCCAATTGGTGAGCCTCGTAATCATCGACCTCTTCAGGTTTGACGATAATGCGCACTTCGCGGCCGGCTTGAATGGCGAAGCTGGATTCAACACCTTTATGATCGTTGGCAATATTTTCAAGCGCTTTGAGGCGTTTGATGTATTGCTCAAGGTCCTCGCGACGCGCGCCAGGTCGGGCACCCGAGATAGCATCCGCGGCTTCGGCGATGACCGCTTCAACTGAGGTCTGGTCAACTTCGTGGTGATGCGAGGCGATGATGTTGACCACGGCGGGGCTCACGCCATGTCGCTTGGCAAACTCCGCGCCAATTTGAGCGTGAGTACCATCGGTATTATGGTCCATGGCTTTGCCAAGGTCGTGTAGCAAGGCGCCAGCCTTGGCGACTTCAACGTTGGCACCTAATTCAGAAGCCAAGACACTGGCGATCTTGCTTGTTTCGACAGCGTGGGCTAATTGGTTTTGACCATAAGAGGTGCGGAATTTTAGCCGCCCTAATTTTTTGATGATTTCGGGGTGCAAGCCGTGTACTGAAGCCTCATAGGCAGCTTCGTTACCGGCTTTGAGGATGTCTTTGTCCATTTCAGCGCGTTCTTCTGCCAAAACTTTTTCGATATAAGCCGGGTGGATTCTGCCGTCTTGCACCAAGCGGGTGAGTGTGCGGCGCGCGATTTCGCGGCGAACTGAGTCGAAACAAGAGATGGTGACCGCTTCGGGGGTATCATCTACGATAACGTCCACGCCTGTAGCTTGTTCAAAACTGCGAATGTTACGTCCGTTGCGTCCTACGATGCGCCCTTTCATCTCTTCGTTGGGTAAGGTGACCAATGATGTGGTAACCTCGGCAACCTGGTCTGAGGCAACGCGTTGGATGGCATCGGCGATAAGTTCGCGTGCTTTTTCTTCGCCCAGTTCGCGGGCTTCGTTTTCGATCTGGCGTACGATGCTTGCCATGTCGTTGCGGGCGGTGCGTTCAACTTCTGCAAGTAAGATTTCGCGCGCCTCGTCGAGGCTTAGTTCTGCCACGCGTTGCAGTTCTTTGATGCGTTCGTTGTAAAGGTTATCAATTTCATTGGCGCGTTTGTCGATGCTGCTTTGTCGTTTGTTTAATGAGCTTTCGCGCTGTTGCATCTGGTCAAAACGGCGATCAAGTTCTTCGCGGCGTCTAACCAAGCGGTCATCTTCCTTGTTGAGTTCGCTACGCCTTTGTTGCAGTTCGTTTTCAGCCTGGCGGGTGATCTTAAGGGCGTTATCTTTGGCTTCCAGTTGCACCTGGCGGGCTTCTTCAGTAGCAGCGGCGATGATGTCATCGGCAGTGTGCTTAAGACGGATATCGCGGTTTTTGCGTATGGTGGTTACGATTATGGCGGCAATTATGGCGCCGATCAGCATTGCTATGCCAAGCCATAGAAAAGCGAGAGGGTTTTTAAAAAGTTCAAACATTATTATCTGTGCTCCATGAGTGATCACGCGCTTTGTTCTGTTTTTGCGTTTCATCCCAAAGTTGCTGGGTGACTGTTCTGGCGGTTTCGTAACTAAAACCACGTCGTGCCAGAGCGGCGCTCAGCTTTTGACGAAAGTTAAGCCATGTGAGACCTGCATATCTTCTTGCCAGTTTTGTGCCAGCTGCTAAGGCGAGTTTGATATCGTCCAAATTGGCATCTTGCAGAGCGTTTTCTATAATGTCCTCTTGCAAGCCTTTTTGGCGCAGTTCAAACCTTAATTGGGTCTGGCTGCGTGGCCGAAAGCTAACGCGGTTTTCGATCCAGTCTTCAGCGAAGCGCGCATCGCTTATCAGGTGCTCATCTTTGAGACGATCTATGACAGTTTGAGAAACAATTTCGCTGAAGCCTTTGCCCGATAAATAAGTGAGCATTTCGTCTTCGGATCGGGCACGATAGCTAAGATAGTGCATAGCGCGGTTGTAGGCGACTTCCTGTTCATCTTTTTCGCGCAGCTTTTCGATTTCCTGCGGGCTCAGCTTGCGCCCGACATTAAGCCAGGCGGCAGTCATGCGATCAAGGCTAAAAGCGTACTCACCATCCAGGCTTATGTTCAGCCTTTGAGCATTGCGTTTTTGAGGGGTGATCGCGGTAATCTCTTTTGTCATATTAATCAAACAGCCATGGTGTGCCATGGCTGCGAAACTGCTAAAAAAGACCGCGCTAATATGGGCAGTTTAGGGGATATTCATTCAGGTTCTGGAACCTATAGAGGCTTTAGCGTCTAAAGCAAAACAATATCAAAAAAACTGGCTATTGCCATCCTTGTTCAAAACGTATGCGTCTCTAAAATACGGTTTTGTAAGCATTCGCTTAATTCAATTCCAAAATCTAAAACTGAGCTTTGGCTCAGCGTCAAACTGCCATACAAATCGCTATGCGATTTCGTTGCCATGGGCACTTTTATCTGTGTTTTACAGAACCCATGCGTGTATTTTTTTATTAATCCCATTATACATTAAAAAAGCAGAAATTTGTGAAAATGAAAAAAGCTAAATTCTTTGGATTCTGGGATGAAAAGCTGGGCATATCATGCTAAAATTATGGCATGGACGAAAATACTGAACTAAAAGTTGAAACCCTGCATCTCGAAGCCCAGGAACGGCAGAAGAAGCAACGCTTCAGGCAGATCATTTTGCCTATTATTGTTACTGCTGTGCTCTTGTTGGTCGTTTTGGTTGTAGCAATTTTGCTGGCAATCAAAGATCCGACTGGCGCTGGCTACAAGGCCGGACAAATTACCTTAATCATCGTACTCTTTTTGGCATTGCTGATTGGATTACTTTTGATATGGGTGTTGGTTAAAGCCATCGATGGATTGTACAAATTAAATCGCGAATTGCCAAAGTATGGCAAGATAGCTCTTGGCGGTGTTGTGAAGGTGGAAGAAGGCACGCGCAAAGTGGCAGATGGCACGGTTGAGCCTTTGTTGCAGGTGCAGGAAATTGGCACGAAAGTAAAACAAGTCGGAAAAAGCTTGAAAGATCGAATAAGCCCGGAAGGATAAAAAATGAATAAAACTGGAAAAACGCTGATTATCATCGCAGGCGCATTAGTTGGCGCGGTGGTTGGTTTGAAAATGGCACAAAACCTGGTAAAGGAAATGGAGGCTAATCAAGGGCGCTTCCCGCTTTCAGGTTCAGATAGCATAAAAGTGGGCTTGAATGCCTTTAGTGTTATGAAGCAATTGACCGGCGGTAAAAGCTAAGAGGAGATTCACAGTTTGTTTGACCTCGTCTTTTTAGGCACCTCGGCCTCGGCGCCTTCTATACGCCGGGGTTTGTCTTCATTGGTCGTGATGCACGATGAATATCGCTTTATGGTGGATTGCGGCGAAGGCACTCAGCGCCAGATTTTGCGTTCGGGAATCGGCTTTAAACGGCTGAATCATATTCTGCTGACTCATGGACATCTTGACCATATCTTAGGACTGGCAGGCTTGCTTTCTACTTTTATGCGCTGGGAAGCAATTGAAGAAGTCAACATTTATGGTACCCGTCACACACTCGACCGCGTGCATGACCTGCTCTATGGTGTCGTTTTGCGCGGACAAGATCCTGGGATGCCGCTGAATCTGCTTGAAATTCGCCCAGGAGTGATCTTTAGCGCTGAGAAATTTCAGATAAGTGCTTTTCCGGTGGAACATCGTGGTTCTTCATCGCTTGGTTATGTTTTTGAAGAGTTTTCTCATCGTCCATTCATGGCTGATGTGGCTGAAGAGCTCAACATTCCGCCCGGGCCCTGGCGCAAGGATTTGGTGCAGGGCAAAACAATAACCTTGCAAGATGGAAGAGTCATCAGTCCAGATATGGTTTTAGGCGAGACAAGGCCCGGCACTAAGTTGGTGGTGGTGGGGGATGTAGGGAAACCTTTTAAACTCATAGACTATTTGCGTGATGCTGACGCGATTGTAACTGAAGCGACCTATCTGACCGAAGAGGCTGAAATGGCACAGCAATTTGGTCATTCCACCGCGGAGCAAAGCGCCTTGTTGGCAAAAGCTGCTGGCGCGAAGATGCTGATACTAAACCATGTCTCGCGCCGATACAGAGATGAAGCAATTTTGGCAGAAGCCCAGGCGGTTTTTCCCAATACTTATCTGGCAGCTGATTTTGACAGCTTTCAGATAAAAGCTGATCATGACTAAAAACCAGGGCGTTGACCGCGCAAATACTGGTGACCTTGATTCATGTTAGAATCATTTTCACGTATGGATAAAAAGATTAATTTGATTTTGGCTTCCGCTTCTCCGCGACGGAAGGAATTATTAGCTTTGATGGGCACACCTTTTGAAACCCGCCCGGGTAACTTTTTGGAGCCCAAAAAGGGTCATCAAAGCACACGCGACTATGTTCTCGCCCTGGCAAAAGCTAAAGCGGATCATGTTGCTTCTTACCCTGGCGAAATCTTGCTTGCTGCGGATACGATTGTCGAGATTAATGACGAGCTGCTCGGAAAACCATCCAATGACGAAGAGGCTGAGCAAACGCTTTCTATCCTTTGCGGCAAGCCCCATCGGGTTTACACCGCCTTGGTTTTGCGCGATGTTTCAAGTGGAGAAAGCTTGCAGACAATTTGCGAAACCATCGTTTATATGCGCGACTGGTCAGCTGAAGAGCAAGCCTCCTACATATATATGGGCACTTACCACGATAAAGCGGGCGGTTACGCTATTCAGGACGAAGTCTTCAATCCCGTTGAGCGCATTGAAGGCTGTTATGCCAATGTGATGGGATTACCCTTATGTAGTCTCTGCAGTCTGTTTGAACAAAAAACCTTGCCTTTGTCCGATGACTTGCCTGAAGCTTGTCAAAGATACACCAAAGCAAAATGTACTTATTACCCAACTATTTTACAAAACATGAATTGTCAACGTGGAACAGGCTGGCCCCTATGAAACGATTAATATTTCTCTTTATCATCTTTAGTTTTTTACTTAGCGCGTGTAATCTGAATGGAAACACACCGGCGGTTGAGACGATAATTCCGGAAGATACTCCCACCTTACCCAGCCCTATGGTCTCACGCGATGATTTACCCAACGTGGAAGAGCTCGCTAATGAGTATTTTCATCACTGGGTGGCTGAAGATTACTCAGCGATGTACGAGTATTTGACCTATCCTGCCAAAACGACCTATAGCCTTGAAGATTTCACCGCCCGACACAAGAAAACCGCGGCTGATTTGACGATGAAAACGGTATCTTTCCAACTTTTATCCAATTTGCTTAGCACAAACGCGGCGCAGGTAAGCTATCGCATTCAATACACTACCAATCTGATTGGAAACCTGGAGCGCGATACTTTGATGAACCTGCAGCTCGAAAATGGAGAGTGGAAAATCAATTGGGATCCTGTCATGATGCTCCCGGAACTGGCGGACGGCAATTATCTCGAACTTGTGCTCACCATTCCAACCCGCGGGAATATCTACTCGTCAGATGCCTCTAATAACTATCCCATGGTAGCGCATACAGACGCGGTATCTCTAACCATCATTCCAGGCAAAATAAATCCCAGTCAGGAAGATGATTTGGTCGCTTTTTTAGCAGGAATCACCAACCAAACCATTGACGGCGTAAAACGAAAGTATGCTTATGCCCAGCCGGAATGGTCAGTAGCGATTGGTGATATCTCAGCGGATCTTGCCGCGGAAAACAGCTCGACTATTGATAAATTCGATGGGCTTTATTTGCAGCCTTTTAAGTCTCGGTTTTATTATGACAATGGCATTGCTCCTCATGTAACTGGGTATATGCTGGGTATCTCTGCCGAAAACCAGGAAAAATACCAACGCCTGGGTTACAAAGTGGATGAGACCGTTGGTGCCAGTGGTCTGGAGTTGTGGGGTGAAAAGTATCTTGCTGGCACGCGTGGTGCGGACCTTTATGTGAAAGACAAAGAGGGCAGAATTGTTACAAAGTTAGCGTCGACCGAAGCTAAACCGGCCTATTCCATTACAACGACCATTGATAGTCGCTTGCAGTACTGGTTGCAGCGCTCCATGGGTGATAAGGTTGGTGCGGTGGTTGTGCTCGAACGAGATACCAGTCGTGTATTGGCGATGGTTTCAAGTCCGGGTTTTGACCCTAATATTTTTAATCCCCTCATCCATACTCATTATGAAGTATCAGATCTTATTCAGGACTCGCAGAAGCCCTTATATAATCGTGCTTCACAAGGTGTTTACGCGCCAGGCTCCATTTTCAAGGTCATCTCCATGGCAGCAGCATTGCAGACGGGTGTGTTTACACCCGATAGGGTGTATCGCTGTGATAGCCAATGGACAGAGTATCAGGGTTGGGTTGGTGATAACTGGACTTACACCCGGGGTTTTGCTTCGGATGGTGACCTCACCTTAGTTGAAGGCTTAATGCGCTCTTGTAACCCTTGGTTCTGGCACATTGGCCTAACCTTATGGAACGATGGCTATACTACCTCAATCCCAGATGAGGCCTTTACCTATGGTTTGGGCGCGAAAACGGGCATCGAAATTGAAGAGTTTGAAGGCGCAGTAAATTATCCCGATAATGCTTTTGATTACTTCCAGATGGCCATCGGTCAAAGCACCTTGCAAATCAGCGCCTTACAAGCTGCCAACTTTGCTGCCGCGATTGGCAATGGTGGTTATCTGCACCGTCCTACGCTGATTGACCGCATTGGTTTTATGGGTGAGGATCCCATTTTTGCTTTCACAGAACCTGAACTAATTCGTCAGGTGGATACCTTGCCAGAAAATCTTGAAGCTATACAAGATGGAATGATTCGGGTTATTCGTAATCCCAGCGGTACCGCGGCTTTTCAGTTTGAGCGTTTTCCAGGGAAATTAGCTGGAAAAACGGGTACAGCCGAAACCTCTTTAGGTAAGCCACATGCCTGGTTTATTGGCTACACATTTAATAATGACCCCGATAAACCTGATATCGCTGTAGCGGTTATTTTGGAATATGGGGGCGAAGGTTCAGAAATGGCAGCTCCGCTGTTCAGGCGAGCGGTCTCACTTTACTTTTCAAACGCGGATGATCCTGGTGGCACTTTGCCATGGGAAAAACGCCCCTATGAAGCTCTAGAAGAAGAGGAATAGCTCTTGAGTGGAACGCAAGAACTGTTACAAGGACTGGTCATTCACTCGCAAGCCGGTTGGATGACCGTGCGCACTGAGTCAGGCGACTATCCCTGTCGCGTCCGTGGGCGTTTGCGGCGTGGTCGCGCGGAGGGTGATCTGGTGGCGGTGGGTGACCAGGTGATGGTCGCTCCGCAGAAAGACGGTACAGGGCGCATTGAAGAAGTGCTGCCACGGCATAGCGTGCTCTCAAGGCAGCTTTCCGGAGTTAATTATGAGTATCAACAGATTATTCTTGCCAATCCAGATCAGGCTTTCTTCGTTTTTGCGGTGTCAAACCCAGAACCACGCTTGCGAATGTTGGACCGATTTTTGGTGGTTGCTGAACGGGCGCATATTCCCTCAATCATCGTCGCTAACAAGGTTGATTTAATAGGACTTGAAGCAGCCAGAGATATTTTTGGCATGTATGAAGATATCGGCTATCAGGTTATCTATGCCAGCGCGAAAACAGGACAGGGAAGCGCGGAACTACGGGAGGCTTTTGCTGGCAAGCTCAGCACCCTGGCTGGTCCCAGTGGGGTGGGAAAAAGCAGCTTGATTAATGCCACTATTCCGGGTGTCAACCTGGAGGTTGGCGAGGTGAGCCAGGCTGGTGTGGGTAAAGGCAAACACACTACCCAGGTAAAGCAACTGATTCCTTTACCTGAAGGCGGATATATCGCTGATGTGCCTGGGTTGCGTACAGTCGCGCTTTGGGACATTGAAGGCGAAGAGCTTGATGCCTATTTTATAGAAATCGCACCGTTGGTGCCCTACTGCCAGTTTAATGACTGCACGCACAGTCATGAACCTGGCTGCGCTGTGAGAGAAGCCAGCGAGAGCGGCAAGATTCATCCGCATCGCTATGATTCTTATTTGCGATTGCGTTTTGGTCAGGCTCAGGATGATTATTTTGAAGAGGACAATGATGAAGATTAGCCCTTTTTTGAGATCAATGCTTTTTATAACGATTATCGCGCTTGTTTTGGCTTCTTGTAAACCTGAAATAGACAAAACCCTAACCCCGCCATTACCATCATCACCAGGTGTGGGGGAAACAGAGTCCCCAGTAGTTTCTGAGCCAACCGCGACTGAAACAGAACCAGCTCCAAGCGTTTTAAACGTGTGTATTGCCAGCGAGCCGGCCAGCTTGTATCGTTATGATGGGCGAAATTCATTAAGCAAGGAGAGCATATTCGCCGCGCTTTATGGGCATCATGACGGAAGCGCTTTATTGCAATCTATCCCTGGACAAGACGACGCCGAGGATATTAGCCAGGAAGCCGTAACGCTTGAACAAGGCATGATGGTTTTGGCTGCTGATGGTACCGTGCAAGTGCTGAAACGAGGAACGCGGGTTTTTGCCGCAGGGCAGAATGAAATCACCGTCTGGGATACAGACCTTGCGCTTGAAATGAAACGCTCTACTATTATATATAGGCTATATGATAATCAGTTATGGTCTGATGGCACGCCTCTAACCGCGCATGATGTGCTCTATTCCTATCATCTGGCACGTCGATTAGGTTTGCCCAGTGAGCAATGGGCGCTTGACCGTACTGCCAACTTAGAAGCGATTGATGAACACACACTTCGCTGGACGGGTATCCCGGGGTTTATCGCTTCAGACGCCATGCTGTTTTTTTGGAAGCCTTTACCCGCGCATATCTTTGAAACTTTACCAGATGAAGACTTGCTCAATCATCCAATGGCATCACTAACACCACCTGGCTGGGGTGCCTGGCGAATAAGCGATTGGCAGAAAGGCGCGCAGTTTGCTTTTGAGAAAAATCCCAACTATTTCCATGCTGATACGCTCCAAGCTGAATTTGAGTTCCTAAACTTTATCGTTGTCTCTGATTTTGAACAGGCACTATCCATGCTTGAACAGGATGAATGCCAGATATTAGATAAAAGCTACCAGCTTGAAAGTCTGGATGAAACACGTCTAAACGACTTAACTGCCAAATACCAGCTGGTTATTGAAGATTTTGAACTGACTGAGCAACTGGTCTTTGGAATTAGGACAGCGGAGGATGCTTTTGCTCTTGACTCTAACCTTGGCACGGTAAATCGTGCGAACTTTTTTGGCGACCAAACAATCAGGCAAGCCGTAGCCGCTTGTTTAATTGAGCCCAATCTCACCGCATCATTGCTAAACAAGGAATGGATTGCTTCAAACCTCCCTTCGGATGTAGATATCGAAACGCTCATGCCTCTGTCTATAATTGCTAACCCCAAAGTTGCATTGACGGAAGCAGGCTGGGTTTTACCAAATGGATCTGCTGGTACGCGAGTGGCAAGTGGGGTGCTTGGAGTTGAGGATGGCACAGCTTTTGAGGTGACCCTATTGAGCGGACAAAGCGCGCAAAGTCATGCTATTGCTACAAGAGTAGTTGAACAATTGGCAGAGTGTGGTATCGCGGTGACACACCAGAGCATACCGGCAGCGCAACTCTATGCGCCCGGGCCAGAAGCTCCGCTTTTCGGGCGGCAATTTGATATGGCGATTGTCAACTGGGGTCAATTGGATTATCCATTATGCGAACTCTACAATAGCGGCCAAATTCCACACGCAAACAATTATTGGATTGGCACAAATATTGCTGGTTTAAATGATGGGTCTTTTGATTTTGCTTGCGCGATGGGAGGCAATTACGCAAAGGAAGTTATGGAGCAACATGTGCCAGCGCTTCCTTTGATGCCACAACTGCGTGTTTGGTTGGCTTCACCTAATTTAGACTTGCCTGAAGATATCCGATTTGAGGATATTGGCGAGATAGGGTGTGTTTTACCTTA
The DNA here is from genome assembly GCA_012800995.1 of Chloroflexota bacterium. Lineage (GTDB taxonomy): Bacteria > Chloroflexota > Anaerolineae > Anaerolineales > Anaerolineaceae > Mesolinea. The sequence continues at coordinate 286 of JAAZIH010000197.1, read as the reverse complement.
GTTTCATCGCAACTTGAAGGTCTGATTTTTCTAAATACACAAAAAATAAACCTATAAAAACACCTTGGCATTGGGCTATAAATTCAGGCTTTGCCAGGGATTTAAGGTGCAGAAATCAGAGTTCGCTGAGATTAAGCAAAGTGTATGGCTTGTGTATGGCTTGGAGAAAGGCGCGGTTGTTATGTAATAGCAAAATTATCTGCGATGATTTATTACGCAAGGGGACTTTTTTCATGATCAAAAGTTTATGAAATACTCATATTGCAGTTTGGTTTGGAGCAGCGTT